>CAZYTB010000017.1:0-28903 GCA_964650375.1 uncultured Campylobacterales bacterium
ATTTACTTTTCCGCTCAGTCCCATCAAATCAACTGTTAGATAGTTTACGCTCTCTCGCCACATTTTTATCCTTTTTTTAAATTTTTATAAAATTATAGCAAAATATTTATAATATATCAAGATATATAGATATGTTAATTAAATTGTTAGATGATAGAGTATGCAAGACATATGAAAATGAAAAATAGTTTATATAGTATATGCCTATGAATAGATTTGGAAACTACTTGGAAGTTTTTAAGTCAAAAAATGGTTTTGATAAAAAAATGTTCGAATTAGAATTGAAGATCATCTTTGCACAGCTAATGTTACTAATATTGTTTTTTTTGTTTAGTTATCGTTTAGCAAAAAATGCACTCTATATAGAAGATAATGGCAATGGCATAGAAGAGCTAGAAAAGATTTTTGAGCGTTCATACAGCGAAAAGCATAGTAGTGGTATAGGTTTAGATATAATCAAACGGTTAGCTAAATCTATGAATATAGAAATAAAAGTTGAATCAAGTCAAAAAGGAGCTATCTTTATCTTAACGATGAGCTAACAATGATATGTCATAATTTCACAAAACGCAAGGAGTTTATGATGAAAAAATTAACATTATCAATGTTAATAGTTAGTGGGGCTTTAGTTGCTGGCATGAATCAAAGTATGCACTCATTTAGCGAGTTTGATGCAAACAACAATGGGAAAATCACACAAAGCGAATTTGAAACTACTCAGCAAAAAAATATGACCGAAAAAGCAAAAGCTGGATATCCTATGCGAAATGCTGGAAATGCTCCAACATTTAGTACTATTGATACAAACAAAGATGGTTTTATAAATGCTCAAGAGTTTAATGCCCGACAGCAAACAAATATGAAAAACCAATCTATACAAAGAGGAAATATGAACAAAGGCCAAGGCATATCAAGGAAAAACTTCAAAAATTAGCAGAGATTTATGAAGAGAGGGCTTAATCCCTCTCTTGCATTTAGAGTAACATTGTGGTGAGCAATTGCTATGTATATCACAGCAACAGTTGGTCAATTATTTGGCGTTAGTATATAATTATAAAAGGAATTTTAATGAAAAAAGCCAACTTGCTAATATCTATTTTTATATTTAGCACTTTAAATGCACAAAATCTAAGTTTAAGTGAGTGCATTAACAAAACTTTAAACACACATCCAGATATAAAAAGATTTGTGTTGCAAGTAGAGCAAAGTAAATATGGCAAAGATGTGGCTAGGGCTGATTATCTTCCTCAAATTTCATTAAGTGGCGAGTACGATCCAACTCGTACTTATAGCATATCGCAAAATGGAGCTTTTAGTACAAAACAGGACGATGGTTGGCAAACTGGAGTTGTTTTAAATCAAAAAATTTGGGATTTTTCAAAAACTACTTCTGCCATAAAGGCAGCACAGAAAACAGAAGATATAGCAAAACTATCTCTAAAAGATACAAAAGCACTTTTGGCTTATTATGTAAAATTACAATACGAGCTTATGGTGGTGCAGAATGAAGCTATTAATGTTAGAAAAAAAGATATGCAAACTAAAGATGAACTTTATAAACAAGCAAAAGCTCTTGTAAAACAAGGAATAAAAACAAAAGCTGATGAGAGTCGTTTTTTATCAGCTTTTTATAATGCAAAGGATAATCTTAGTATCGCACAAGCTAATTTTGAAAAGGCCAGAGTTAGCTTATCTGCATATATAGGAGAAGATATTGACAAAAATGTCGAACTTGATGATACAATAATATCTAAAAATATTCTACATGTACAAAACCCTATGTTATATGAAATGATTCTTAAAAACAATCCACAACTTCTTGGTATAAAAGAATCTATAGTGAAGAATGAATTCTTGTATAAAGCAGCTAAAGCTTCTCGTTATGGCTCAATTGATGCCTCGCTCTCTTATATACATCAAGATATGTTAAACGAATATGACTCTTCTGTCGTTGGGATTACCTTTAAAGTTCCGCTTTATAGTGGGGGTAGAACTTCGGCACTTATACAGGAAGCCATGATTGCAAAAGAGATATCAAAAAAAGAATATGACTCAAAAGAACTAGCACTAAAACAAGAATTTGAACAATTAACAATCGACCTTAAACGATACGATGTTACCATAGAATCAAAAAAAGTTCAGCTTCAAGCCTCAGTTGATGTAAAAAAGCTTACCGAAGCGAGATACAAAGAGGGAATATCGACATATATAGAAGTACTTGATGCAATTTCTTTATATCTTGATTCAAAACTAGGCTTGATTGAAGCATACTATGCTAAGAGTAGCATTATTAACAAAATAGAATATTTACAAGGGAAAATCATATGAAATCATGGATAAAATACTTAATCTTTATAATAATTATCTCTTTAGCAAGTGTCATCTATTATGAAAAAGTTTATATACCAAAAAATACTTTCAAAACCATCTCTCCAAGCAGAGGTGAATTAAAAGTTACAATTTCTGGCATCGGCAATGTTGGTGCTAAAAATATCTATGTTATTACAGCTCAGAGCGGTGGTAAAATATTAAAAATTCTAACCGATGAAGGAAAATGGGTAAAAAAAGGTGATTTGCTTATCGTGATGGACGGAGTTGATTTAATTGCGCAACTTGAAGGTGCAAATGCTACTTTACAAAAGGCAAAATTTGAAGTTGATGCTTCTGTGGGTGCATTAAAAAATGAGCAAGTTCAAAAAGTGCTTATTCAAAAAACATATAATAGATATGAAAAATTAAATTCGCTAGGTTATGTAACAAAAGCAGAGTACGATAAAGCAGAAGCTGATTTACAAAGCATAAATGTTGCTATTACAACCTCCTTATCTCATATAAACTCTTCAAAAGCTGAAGTACTACACGCTCAAAAGAGCGCGGAAGCCTTAGAAATAAGAATCGAAAAATTAAAAGTTTACTCTCCTATTGATGGTTATGTTGTATCTAGAGATGTTGAAGAAACTCAAGATATACTTCCAACAACAACAATTTTGAAGATAGTAGATCCAAAAACTTTATGGGTAGAAACCAATATAGATGAACGAATTAGTTCCCAAATAAAACCTAACCAAAAAGCGAAAATAACTCTCAGGTCACATCCAAATAAACTATATAATGCGACAGTTACGAGGATAGATGCTCTTAGTGATGCTGTTACTTTGGAAAGAAAAGTTGATGTTTCTTTTGATACTATTCCTGAACCTTTTTATATAAATGCTCAGGCCCTTGTAAAGATAGAAGTTAAGAAATATGAAGATATTTTTAAAATTCCTCTTAATTTACTTGTGGAAAGAAATGGAAAACTTGGTATTTGGATTACAAAAGATGGGCATGCATATTTCCAAAATATCAAAAAAATTGCTCAAAATGATAATGAAATTGCAATCTCAGATATAAATAAAGATACCAAAATAATCATTCCAGACGCCAGCAAAAAACCTCTTAGAGATGGGATGAAAATCCGACTATGATTCATCTAGCGAAAGAGGATATCAGGCATACACTAGGAAAGTTTATAGTTACCGCTATGGGTGTTGGAATGTTACTTGGTATCGTGCTTATTATGATAGGTGTTTATCGTGGCATGATAGCTGATGCGGAAGTTTTACTTAATGACATAAATGTTGATTTGTGGGTAGTTCAGGATGACACTTTAGGGCCATTTGCTGAAGCTTCAAAAATCCATGAAGATTTGAAATATACTATAAAAGGCATTCAAGCAATAGATAAAAGTGAAGCAATTACCTTTCAAAATCTACAACTGCCCTTAGTAAACAGAAAACTATCGGCTTTGGCCATCGGTTATGATGTTTATGGAAATATAAATCCAATAAACAAAGAGAGGCTTATAGCTGGAAGAGTTTTACAAACAGACCACTATGAGATAGTTGTAACCGATAAAACAGGTTATAAAATTGGTGATAAAATAAAACTTGGAAGAAACTTTTACAGTGTGGTTGGCATCACACATGGAAGCGTCGCATCGGGAGGAGACCCTTTAGTTTATGTCAGCTTAAAAGACGCTCAAGAACTGCAATTTACTTACACAAACAAACGAATTCAAACAGATAGAGCCAGAGGGATTGTAAATAAAGATACACATTTGGTAAACGCCATCATCGCAACTGTAAAGAAGGGTTACAATGTAGATGAGGTGGCGCAAGAGATACGAAAATGGCAACATAAAAGCGTCTACACGAGAGAACAACAAAAGATTGTTTTAACGAGAAATGTTGTTGAGAAAGCATCAAAACAGATAGGACTTTTTACTGTTATTCTCATAGCAGTAGCCACTATCATCATTGCTCTTATTATATACACTATGACATTGGAAAAAATTAAAGAGATTTCGATTATGAAGCTTATAGGACTTCCAAATCGTATGATTATTGAAATGATAGTTCAAGAGGCACTGCTGCTTGGCATTTTAGCTTTTATATTTGGCAATATATTTGCTCATCTTATTTATAGCAAATTTCCTAAAAATGTTTTATTGAATTGGCCAGACGCTTGGCTTCTGTTCGGTGTTGTGGTGATTGCTTCGATACTGGCTTCGTTTGTTGGAGTTAAAAAAGTTATAAATGCAGATCCAGCTGCTGCAATAGGAGGATAAGATGGATACAAAACAAGCGATAAAAATAGAAAATCTTAATAAATCATTTGGCAAAGGCGATGCTTTTGTAGATGTGATAAAAAATGCCTCCTTTGAGATTAACAAAGGCGAGCTTGTGGCACTTATAGCTCCAAGTGGTGGTGGCAAAACAACACTTTTGATGATGGTAGGATGCGTTGAAGAGCCAATAAGTGGTAAAATTTGGCTTGGAGATGAACTTATTTATAATGATAAATGGTTAACAAAAGAGACGAGAAAAATAAGAAGAGAAAAAATAGGATTTATATTTCAAGCACACTATCTTGTCCCTTTTTTAAATATAATTGATAATGTAACTCTCATATCACAAGCAAATGGTGTGGGAGAAAAAGCTTCAAAAGCAAAAGCAAGAGAATTATTGAAATATTTTGACATTTCTGAAAAAGAACAAGCGATGCCTTCACAACTCTCAGGCGGACAAAATCAAAGGGTAGCAATAGCTAGAGCATTAGCGAATGATCCACAGATAATCTTAGCAGATGAACCAACAGCTGCACTTGATATGCAAAGATCAGTGGATGTGATAAAGATGCTTAAAAAAATAGCAACGGAACAAGATGTTGCCATTATAATGGTTACACATGATGATAGAATGCTGCAATATTGTGACAAAATTATGAAAATAGAAAATAAAACATGTGTTTTTGCTTGATTTGTCTAAATAATAACATTTACTATTAATAAATATTTATTAATGATGTATAATTTGAATATAGACAGCAAAAAGATATGACAAAGAAAGCAAATGCTGGAAAAAATGATGAGAAATACTGGAGATTCTCCAAGCTTTAATGATATTGATGCAAATAAAGATGGTATAATTGATATTCAAGAGTTTAATGTCCAACAACAAAGAAATATGCAAAATAGGTCTAATTAACAAGAATTGAAACTATACAAATGCAAGGAATCTTATGGCTGACAAAGAGGAACATAAATCACATCGTATCGGATGGTTGAAAGTTTCAGTTTTAGGTGCCAATGATGGTATCTTATCAACGGCAAGTCATATTATAGGTGTCGCTGCTGAAATGCAACACAAGGAAGCATAATGCTTGGGCAGGGGTTATTGCAGGTTTAACAGCGGTAGTAGGTCAATTATTTGGTGTTACTGCATAATTATAACAAGGCTCTAATATGTGGGATATTTTAAGCTTTAATACTTTTGTTACTCAGGATGTATCGATATTTTTCTATTATATAGGCGCTGTTATCATACCAATTGTATTGTGGTTTTCTAAAGATTATCTTATTGAACATGTATCATTAATTAAAAAAATGCATGAAAAAATCAAAAACTTTTATCCCTCTCTAAATTCTAAAGAACGGACTCTAGCATGGCTCAGTTTTTTAACTATATTTATCTGCTTTGAAATATGTTGGCGTATGATGTTTGAGATGATTATAGGATACTTTGATATGCATGATTATTTATATCAAATTATGAGGCAAGGTAGATAATAGTCTAAATAATAATATTTCCTATTGACAAATATTTATTAATGATGTATAATTTTATTATAAACATAAAAAAGGAAAAATTATGAGACAATACGAAACATATAGATGCAACAAATGCGGAAATATAGTAGAAGTACAAAATGTAGGTGGCGGAGCGCTTCATTGTTGTGGTCAAGAGATGGAAATGATAACAGAAAATTTGACTGCTGTAAATCTTATGAAAGCATTTGCTGGAGAATCTCAAGCTAGAAATAAGTATGAATACTTTGCAAAAGTCGCACAAAAAGAAGGACTTAGAGATATAGCCCAACACTTTCAAAGAGCGGCTAATAATGAAAAAGAACATGCGAAACTGGAGTTTAAACAATACAATAAAATGGTAAATGGTCTAGAAAGTGGCTTAGATGTTACATCGCAAAATCTTCAATCAGCAATAGATGGTGAAAGTTACGAAAATACCACAATGTACCCTGATTTTGCCTCAATTGCAAAAGCAGAAGGATACAAAAGTGTTGCCACTATGTTTGCAAACATAGGTAAAGTTGAAATTGAGCACGAAAAAATGTACAGAATGCTTCTTAAAAGATTAGAAGATGGAGAAGAGTTTGTGAGCGTTGATGGTGATGAGGCTTGGATATGTGAAGTTTGCGGACACATTCACTATGGCAAAAAAGCTCCAAAAGAATGCCCTGTTTGTAAGCATCCCCAAGAGTATTTTTCAAGATTTAATTCTATAAAGTAGAAAAAGGAAAATATCATGGCAAAAAGAGGAATATCAATATTAAAAGGAATAGAAGCTGTTGAGGTCGTCCAACTTTTAAATAAAGCATATGCAGATGAATGGCTAGCTTATTACCAGTATTTCATAGAAGCAAAAGTTGTAAAAGGAATCATGAAAGATGCTGCAATTACAGAACTTACTCAACATGCAGCAGATGAGTTGCGTCATGCTACTATGGTGAGTGGCCGCATTTTGCAACTTGGAGGTACGCCTCTTCTTCATCCAAAAGATTGGCTAACTCAAACAAATTGCGGGTATGATGCTCCTGAAGATCAAAATGTTTTACCTGTTTTAGAGCAAGCTATTAAGGGCGAACAGTGTGCCATAAGTATTTATTCGAAACTAGTGGATATAACTCGTGAAAAAGATATAGTAACTTACGACATGGTATCTCAAATTTTAGCAGATGAAGTAGAGCATGAAGAGGACCTTCAGGCTCTTTATGATGACATACACGAATTTATCAATGAAGTCAAAAAAAATATAAAATAAAACTCAAAAAAACGGAGGCTTAACGCCTCCACAATAAATTAGTATTTTTATTTAACAAATTCAGGATATGCTTCTACTCCACACTCTACTAAATCAAGTCCTTCGTATTCATGTTCCTCATCACTTCTTAGTCCCATTAGTTTTTTGATGGTTATAAAAACTACAAATGATATTGAAAAAGTGAAAAGTCCGATTATGGCTATACCCTTTAATTGAGTTAAAAGTGAAAAATTTGCGAAAAGAGCGACTGCAATTGTACCCCATATACCATTTACCAAATGGACTGAGAGCGCACCAACTGGATCATCAATTTTAAATTTATCAAAAAACGGAACTGCAAAAACAACCAAAGTTGCTGCAATTGCACCAATAATGATTGGCTGCCAAAGTCCTACTACATCAGCTCCTGCAGTAATCGCAACAAGTCCTCCAAGTGCCCCATTTAATATCATTGTAATATCAAGTTTTTTATATTGGAGGTAAACTATTAAAGTTGCAGTTATAGCACCTGCAAGTCCTGCTGTGTTTGTGTTCACAATAATCTTTCCAACTAAGTCGGCCGCGTCTTTTGAAGAGATGTGAAAAGCACTTCCACCGTTAAAACCAAACCAACCTATCCAAAGAAGCATCGCACCTAAAGTCACTAAAGGTATATTTGACGCAGGAATTGGTTTAACTTTTCCATCCTTTGTATATTTTCCTTTTCGTGGACCTAAAACAAGTATAGCCGCCAAAAGTGCCCAACCGCCAACTGAATGTATTACCGTTGAGCCTGCTAAGTCATGTATGTCTTTTAAAAATCCACCGCCCCAAGTCCAATTTCCAACTAGCGGATATATAAAACCGCTCATAATGATTGCAAAAGTCATAAATGGAAGTATTCTAATTCGCTCACTAACTCCGCCGCTCATAATAGAAACTGTTTTACTAACAAATGCCATTTGAAAAAAGAAGAAAGCATACTTACTATATCCACTCACTTCTACACCAGAGAGAAAAAATCCACTTCCGCCAAACATGAAATTGTATCCCCAAATGAGATAAACAAAAGAACAAACTGCGTAAAGCAAAATATTGCCGGTTAAAACTGCTGTTGCATTTTTAGTTCTGACAAGACCAGCTTCCAACATAGAAAATCCTGGCATCATAAAAATGATAAGTACAGCTGAGAAAATTAAAAAGAGAGAGTCAAGCGCATATTTTAAATCTACTGTTTCCATAAATATACCTTTTGTAAAAAATTTATATATTTTACTACAATTTATAGATATATTGTGATTAAAATTTACACAGTTATATTAATGAGAGCTTAATCCTAAAGATATATTTTTTATATCTTTAGGATTTTTATATTAGATAGCGTCTTCGTTTTCTTCTGAAGTTCTAATTCTTACTACTTTATCAACACTGCTTACAAATATCTTACCATCTCCAATTTTACCTGTTTTTGCTGATTCTACTATCACATGTATTGCTTTATCTACATCATCGTTTTTAACAATTAAATCTATTTTTATTTTTGGCACAAAATCAACAACATACTCAGCGCCTCTATATAATTCAGAGTGTCCTTGCTGTCTTCCATAACCCTTCACTTCACTGATTGTCATACCTGTTATATTGATAGCTGTAAGAGCATCTTTTACATCTTCCAATTTGAAAGGTTTTATAATCGCTTCTATTCTTGTCATATCATTCTCCTAAATTTTTATATATTGTATCTTTTTTTTAATAATTTTGTAATATGAAATTGTCCATTTATTATACAAGTTATTTAATATATGCTTTAATTATATATTGTTTTTTTATAGGTCTATTGCCAGGACCAACTTTAGTATTTTCAATTTTTCTCACAACTTCAAATCCATTTACAACTTTTCCAAAGATTGTATGCCTTCCATTTAACCATGGAGTTGGAACTGTTGTTATGAAAAATTGGCTTCCGTTTGTATTTCTGCCAGCATTTGCCATAGCCAAATAATAAGGTTTATCGAAAACTACATTTGGTTTAAATTCATCCTTAAAAGGAGTTCCCCATTTGGATTCTCCTCCCCTTCCTGTACCAGTGGGATCTCCGCCTTGAATCATAAAATTTTTGATAACTCTATGAAATATTATCCCATCATAATAGCCTTTTTTAACCAAAGCAGTAAAGTTTTCACATGCTTTTGGAGCAACATTAGGGAAAAGTTCGAGCTCAATATTTCCTTGATTTGTATGTAAAATTACACGATTTGGCTCTGCATGTAAAAATGAAATGAGAACTACGATAAATATCAATATTTTTTTAATCATAATTTTTTCCTATGAGTTTTTTATTTGTAAATTTATACATTTTATTTTTTATTTTTTCTAATATATTTGCTTTAATTAATTGCTTAAACATTCCTACAACCGTTGGTTTGCTTACTCCAATATTATCCATGATTTCTTGATACGAACCATTAAATACTTGATTTTCATCTAAATTATTCATGATATATTTTAAAATCTCTATCTTTTTACCACCTACAAGAGCAGATAAACCCTCAACAATAGATGAGCAATCTTCAAGTTCTTTTTTCTGAATAATTGGTAGCATTATATCATACATTGAGCCAATTAACTCTCTTATATTGATGGGTTTCATAACAAAACCTTCGACTCTAAGCTTAACGGCATCTATGAGATATTCTGTTTCTGTAAATGCTGTTGTGATTATGACTGGTATCTCTTTTTTATGCTCATATTTTAGCTTTTTTAGCATTTCTATTCCACTTAAATTTGGCATAATTATGTCTGTTATAATCAAATCAATATCTCTTTGCAATGCAAGTTGCAACCCCTCTTCTCCATCGTTGGCCACTATCACTTCTTTGACAAAATCACCCAAAATTATTTTTGTCTGATTTTGCACAGAAACCTCATCTTCAACATATAACACCACGCAATCTTTAAGACTATTTAGATCCATAATTTACACTCCTAATGGTAAACATATTTTTATTTTTGTACATTTTTTAAATATTCCAATATCAGTAAAAGAGTAAGAAATATTTTCGGCTATTATCTCACCTTTCATCTGTTTTTCTATAATTTGAGCAGACATGTATAGTCCAATACCAGTTCCAGAAGCCTTATATTTTGTAGTAAAATATGGCTCAAAAATTCTGTTCAATACATTTTCTTTGATTCCACCACCATTATCTACAACATCAATATAGCCATTATCACTATTTTTATAAATTATCACTTCTATAATTTTTGTATTTGGATTATTTTCATTCAGTGCATCTTTTGAGTTTGAAAAAAGATTTACAATGACTTGAGAAAACTCATTTGGATATCCCATAATTTCAAAATCTTCTAAGCATTTTAAATTGATTGAGATTTTATCTCGCTTATAGTAACTATTTATAATTTCAATACTTTTTTCAATGGATTTTTTTACACTAAATAATACTTCCTGCTTATTAGGATTAAAAAAGTTTCTGAAATCATCTATAGTTTTTGACATGTTATTTGCTAAAAGCAATCCATCTTGAACTTGAGCATCTATAAACTCATCACTAAGTTCTACTCCTAACATCCGCTTTGTCTGAAAACTCTGGATAATTAAGCCCAAGGCATTTAAGGGTTGTCTCCACTGATGAGCAATATTTCCTATCATTTCTCCTAGTGCGGCATGTCGTGATTGTCTAATCATTATCTCATCTTTTTGTCTGCTTTTTTCCACTTCTTCTTTTATTTTAATTTCCAAATTATAATTTAAATCTTGCAATTCTTTTGTTTTTTCACCTACCACTCTTGCTAAATCTTCATGTAAAAATCTAATATTTTGCAATATCACAAGAGCCAACAATGCAGCTATAGATATGGTGCCAATTGTTCCTGCCACAATCCATTCAAGCGTATTGCTATAAACCTTATCAGTTTTTTCTTTACCTTGTTTTAAGGCTTCTAAATTAATATTTATTAATTGAGTCAGATCTATATTTGCAGAATACACAGTTGGATATAACTCTGTTTGTAGTATCTTATTAGCTTTTTTATTTTTATTTTTTTCAAGTAAGGAAAACATGTCTGTTAGAATATTATCTATATAATCTATTTTGCTATCAATTTTTCCTATAAGTAAAAATTCATCACTATTTTCATCATATTTTTTTGCTTTTTTTGGAATAATTCCCCATGATCTTGCAACTTTTATAAGCCAATCACTTTCATCTATGTTTGCACTATCTTTATATTCTCGCCAATCTCCTCTTATCAAGTCTTGGGCAAGTAAAATTACATCTTCACCTTGCTTAAAGTTTATGAGATTATTTTCCATGTCTCTTAGAGTATCCAAGATATTGACGCTGTATATATCTTTTAATTTTTCCAATTTTATAACAGGTAGCATTCTTTTAGTATATAAAATATTAAAATTATCTCTTATTCTATTTAAACTCATATGTGAAAAACTGCCTATAAAAAGCATTCCTATAATCATAATAGAAAAAAGAAAGGTAGTTTTTTTCGTTATTGTCATGTCATTAATATTGGCTAAAATAATGTAAAGTGGGCTATTCTTCATCAATATCTTCTATGATTAAATCAAATCTGCCATTTTCATATTTTGAAAGATGAACACGATGCAAGCAAGTACATCTATTTGACGGTTTTGATGATTTATAGTTATTTTTAATATCATTTGAAAGTTTTTCCATCTCTTTTATAAAATCTGCTTTTGTAAAATCAGCTCCAACATCTTTGAACAATTCTACAGTCATTTTTGCCACGAAATATCCCTCCAAAGAGACATATCCAAAATCTTTATCAGGAAAATATTTTGCCATTAATTTTCTATACAATATCACTTCTTTTTTCTTAGATGTCCAAGGAGATGGAACTATTTGTGAAAATACGATATTTTTTGTTTTGTTATTTAAAGTTTTAATCAATAATTTAGGACTAACAAAAGAGAGCGTTCCAAAATTTATATTATCTATAATTTTTTTATCTGTTCGTGCCCTTTTTATAAATTCTGCAACAGGCATAGTGGTGCCTGCCATTATAATCGCCTCTGGTCTTGTTAAGCTTATCTCATATAGCGCATTTCCAACTGACAAAGTATTTCTTTTATAGCTTCCCTCTCCAATTATCTTTAAATTTCTCTTATCTAGTGCTTTCCTGACGCCTCTCAAGCCTGATCTTCCATAACTATCATTTTGATAAAATACTGCAATTCTGGTAAATTTTTTATGGTCCACAAAAAAACTTATCAATTTTTCTGTTTCTTCTTCATAACTAGCTCTTGCATTTAAGATAAGCGGGTTTGCTGGTTTTCTTAAAAAATTAGCTCCTGAAAAAGCTCCAAGATAAGGAATATTATTTTTTAATGCTATGGGTAAAATAGCTTTAGAAGTAGGTGTACCGATTACTCCAAAAAAAGCAAATATCTTATCATCTTTTATCAATTTACGGGCATTTTGGGCAGCCAGTTTTGGTTCATACCTATCATCTCTAGAAATTATTCTAATAAATCTTCCATAAATTCCTCCCGCATCATTTATACTTTTAAAATAGGCATTAGCTCCCATTAGCATTTCATTTCCTAGATTACTTTTATTTCCAGAAAATGGTCCACTCATGCCAAGTCTTATCTCTTTGCCGCTAAACTTATCCAAATAGAGATAAAATGATAAAATGATGATTATTGATATAAATATAGCTGATAATATTTTTTTATACATAAATGCTATAATAACAATTAAATTTTGTAAAATAGCTTAAATAAGTAAATAATACTTAACTAAGTATATTTAAAATGTCAAAGGTAACAAATGAAATGTAATATCTGCGATGGAAACATAACTATTATAGATGATTTGCAACAAAATAAAAAATATGACTTGTGCGATAACTGCCAAATAATACAATTAGAAGAAAAATATATAATACATGAACAAAAAGAAAAAGCCCAGTATGAAAATCATAATAATAATTTTCAAAGCAACGGATATGTGAAAATGTTTGAAGATTTTTTGGATTATTTTTGGATGAACTTATCAAAAGATTGTGTAAATGCTCTTGAGTTTGGTTCTGGTCCTGGTCCAGTTCTTGCAAAAATTTTGACAGATAAAGGTTTAAGCGTTGACTGCTACGATAAATTCTATCAAAGTGAAAAAGTTTATGTTAGCAAAAAATACGACATTATCACTTCAACAGAAGTTTTTGAACACTTGCATAATCCAATAGAAACTTTAAAGCTTTTTAAAAATCACTTAAAAAAAGATGGAATAATTGCTATAATGACACTTTTTCATAACAATAACACAGATGAATTTTTAAAATGGTGGTACAGGAGAGATCCCACACATATCACCTTTTACACTCCCTATTCATTTGAAGTGTTAGCAAACATGTGTGGGCTCAGAATCTTAAAACACGATAACAAGAGAATTATTGTGCTTACTTCTTTAGAGTAGGTATATACTTGGCTAAAGTTTTTATCTGATCTTTGTTTAAGCTAGAAACTTGACCTTTCATGATGCCTTTCATAGCTCCACCAAAAGTACCATCTTTATAACCAATAAGGGCTGACTCTATCTTATCAGATTTCCACTCATTAATCACTTCTGATTTTCCTAATGCTTTCTTTTGTGCATTCGCCCCGTGACACCCTGCACACTTTTTAAATAGTGTTGCTCCATCATCTGCTGCCATCGCATTTATAGCAAAAACTGCAAGTGCGGCTAATAATAACTTTTTCATTCTCGACTCCTTTTTTGTTTTGATAAAGGAAGTTTAAAATAAAAAAGTGAAATGATTGTGAATTTATTTTTCCAGTATATGGAGGTATTCGAAAGTTTTATCAGCTTTATGACTTCTGTTGGTATCACTATCAGCTTTAAATCTTTGATATTTTTTTTGAACTAAATCATATTTACCATATTTTGACATTATTTTTTTAACATCTTCTTCGCTCATAAGCCCTTCATTGTTGTAACTGAGAAAAATGTAGCTAAAATTTGCATTTTTGATTAAATCTTCAAAACTTTGACTAACTTCTCTTTTTTTACAATAAGCTGACCTGTTGTATTCCCGCATTCCAGTAATACCGCGTGGTATAAATTCGTCATATAAAGATATGGTATTAAGCACATGGTAATTTGCTCCATATTGACGCTGATTATAAGGAGGGTCAAGATATAATATGTCCCCTTGGATTTTTTTAATTAAGTCATTGCTATCTTCATTAAATACTTGATGAGAATTGTCATTTAATTCAAAATATGCAGGCTCCAAAACTAACTCTTTAGAAGCAGCCTTTTTAATATGTTTCAAAAATGCACCATACACAGAAGCCGTATTTGCTACTTTATCCGCACTCTCTAAAAGTGAGGCTAATAAAAAATAGTATAAATTATCATTTATCTTTTTATTTTCTTTCCACTCTTTTATCTTAATTCTAATCGTATCTATTTTTTTACCATTTTCATCACTAAAATATTGTCTTCCACTTCCACTTCCTGCACAATAATGTTTATATATGAATCCATTATCTCTTACATGTAGAGTATTTAGTTCCTCAATAAAGGCTTCTTTGTCAGTTATATCTTCATGATTACCTATGTAATTTTGATTTAATGCAAAACTATAATGTTCAATGTCGTTACTGATTACTTTTTTAACATCTTTTTTAAAATTTCGCCCAACAACCCCCGTCCCTGCAAACATATCACAAAAGATTTTGCTTGACAAATCATCGCCAACCACATTTAAGATTTTCTCTCTTAGAAAAGAGGACAGCTTTAATTTTGAGCCTATGTAATTCATCTATTTCAATTTTCCAAATATTTTGTATCTATCCCAATACTCATCAATTGCTTCTTTTAGTTTTTTGTTGCTCAATTTACTCTTTTTTTTGACTCCAAATCTATTTAATAGTGCTTCGTTTAGCACGGAGGTTTCTTTTTTTGGATTTTTGAGATACTCCAGCATCGCATATTTTGTCTCAATTTCGCTACTATATTTTAATAGGTATCTATAAAAAAACTTATCTATTTTGACAGGCATTTTGCTATGGCAAGCTAAACAATTATCCTTAAAAACTGAAGCTTGCAAATTTAAAAAAACTATAAAAGAAATGATTAATATTTTCACCACGAAACCTTTACTATGGTATATTTTTTAAATTCTGATTCAATATCTACTTCCAGATTGTATTCTTCGGCAATTTTAGAAACAATGCTGAGTCCTATTCCAAAACCTCCGACACTTTTATCTGCTCTCTCATATCTATTAAAAACTTGCTTAAGTTTGTCTTTTTCAATGCCTCTGCCGCTATCTTTAATATAGAAAAAGTTTTCTCTCAAAACCACTTCTATCTCTCCTCTTATCTTATTATATTTTATTGCATTTGAAAAAAGATTGTCTATGAGTTTTGTCATCTTACTTTTATTTACATGTAGAGTTACTCCATCTTCTAAATCAAGATTCAATTTTATTTTTTTTGATTCTAGAAACAGAGAAAAGTATTCAACCCGTTCAGATAACAACTCTTTTAAATTAACTAATTCTTCATTAGATACAATTTTATGCTCAAGTGTCAAAAAAACCAAATCTTGATATAGATTAGATATAGTTCTTGCGCCTATTTTTATCCTGTTAAGCCTTTTTCTTAATTTCTCATCAAGCTTACTAGTTTCACTCAGTTCTATATTTGATAAAATAGTGCTAACCGGTGTATTCAACTCGTGAGTTGTATCTTTTATAAATCTATCTAGCAACTTTATAGCTTCTCTCATAGGCTTCAATAATAAATTCATCAAAAAATACCCCATAAGCAACAGTATAAAAAGTATAATTCCACCATAAATTTCAAGATTTTTATATGTTTGATTCTTCCATATTCCATTATCTTTTACTTCTATAACTACATACTTTGTCCCCAAATAGTATGATTCCAAGTCTTTTACATAGTAAATGTTTTCATTTTTTAGATATATGTCTTCATTCAAATCAACTGTGTTACTGTCTAAGAGAGAAAATATCTTTGTATAAACACTATCATAAATTGCTGATTTAAATCTTTTATCCCTTGGATATATTCGAGGGACCTTATCGAAGTTTGCCTGCAAATATTTTAGTTTTTGTATCTGTTCATTTGCGTATTTTGAAAGAGTTAATCGCTCATCTTTCAACATTAAATCTTTTTGAGTATTGTAGTAAATCATGGCCATAAATAATAGCAATAAAATGGTAAAAAAAGAGTAAAGTATAAAAAACGAAAGAAGAGTTTTTTTCTCACTCTGTCGTAAATTTATATCCCAGTTTTTTAACACTGACAATTTTATCTTTTCCTATAATTTTTCGTAAATTTTTTATGTAAGTTCTTAGAGCCGTATCGCTACTAACCTCATCATAACTCCAAAGTGCATCATATATAACAGCATGTGAAATTATTTCATCTTTTCTTTGCAAAAATAACTTTAGTAGCAATGCTTCTTTATTTTGCAGTCTAACAGAATCACCACTAACAATAAGCTCATTTGTTAGTGTGTTATACTCTATATTATCATCTATTGTAGTCTTTGAATCAAAGACATGAAAAAAACTTCGCTTAAGTAGAGTTTGCACTCTAAATAAAAGCTCTTTAAGTTCAAACGGTTTTCTTATGTAGTCATCGCATCCACTTTTATAGCCAGCTTCTACATCATCCATGGCATTTAATGATGTTATAAAAATTGCTGGAACTTTATCATCATTTTTTCTAATTTTTTCTAATAATTGAAAACCGTTTAATCCAGGAACATTTACATCTAGAAGATATATGTCAAAACTATTTTCATATATCAAATCTTCTGCCTCGTCTCCGTCATAAGCAGAAGTAACCAAGTAGCCTTCCTCTTCTAAAAACTCTGCGATTGTTTCATTTAGATTTATGTCATCTTCGAGTAGAAAAATTTTTGCTAAATTCATTTTTTCAATTTTTCAAGATTTTTTTTATAGATTTTTTTTTCTTTATCACTCATAGAATTTATTCTTAGATTTATCTCTTTTGTAAATGCTTTTTGATTTTTAGCCGGAACATACCCTATCATAGCCATAAGTTCTTGGGTACTCATAACAGAATAATCAACTTGTGCAAAAAGAGTAACACTCAAAAAAAGTAAACTAAATAAAACCCTTCTCATATTTTAAGTTCTCCTATATAAATTTTGTTAATCATAACATAAAAATGTGTGTTTGTTGTGAAAGCTACTCTCCTTGCATCATAACTTCCAAATAAGCACTAATGTGATTTATAATATACCCTAGTATTTTTTCATCTTCCTCACTAAATCCGGTACTATCATCAACTTTATTTATAAGCTGCATTACTCCTAGTACTTTTCCTCCATATCCTATTATAGGTACAGCGAGCAAGGATTTTGTTTCGTATCCACTTCCTTTATCAATATTTTCATTAAATATTGCATTATTTTTTATATCATTTAGCATTATTATTTTTTTCGTTTTATACACTTCACTAGCAATTCCTTTATCATCAGGAACTTCTATATAACTCACACCATCAATATACACTGACCAGAAACTTTTTGTATTCTCATCGTGTATAAAAACAGTACAACGATCAACATTAAGTATCTCTTTTATAGAATCAGAAATTAACACCATTCTCTTAGAAAAATCATTCTCTAAAACAAGGTTTTTATTTAATTCCAATAATTTATTTAATTTTTTTTCATTAATGTTTTTAACCATAATATCACATCTTTATCTAAAATTTTAATTATCTCATTGTAAGCTACAACAGCACCTTTTGCATCAACAGTTTTACATTTTTTTGTATATGAAAAATCTTTTGTGCCAATTAGTTTAAAAGTTTCTTGATTTATCAAATATAAACGAATTTCAAATGAAACACTAGCCTTATTTTTATCTACATTTTGCATGGCATTGATTATGTTGCCTTCTAAAAGAAAATCAGGTCTAATTTCCGAATAGCTTCTAAATGTACTCTTAAATAATCCACTTTTAAAAAGAGAATTTGCTACACTTTGCTCAATCAAATTTGAAAAATTCTCATTCCAACTTGAATATAAATAAGAGTTGGTTTTAAAAGATGGTCTTTGATACCAAATCCCATTACTTTGCATATATAAAGGTGCTTTGAGCGTTGATATTTTTAAAATTTTATCTACTTGCGAAACTTTTGGAGTGCTAATTTTACTGTCTATTGTATATTTTACTATTGGCTCTAAAACAGTTTTTAGTGAACACCCACTAAAAAAAATCGTTATTATTATTGTTGCTATAATTCTACTCATGACTTTCTCCTGGTCCCGGAATTTTTTTGCTACTTTTATACAATATATCGCTAGGACTATTTTTTAGCTCACCAATTAAAGCATCTAATTTAAAAGATAAATTTCTTAAAGACAAGGCCGTCTCATTTATAATTTGCATATTTTGCCGGACTATATCTGCTATATTAAACTCTCCATTTATTAGTTCTTTTTTTATTCCATAAAAAAACTCTTTTGTTGTGTCTGACGCGTCTCCCACTCTATCGCTCATCCTTCCTAGTTTGTTAAAAGTTGGGATAAGAGTATCTTCAAACGATTTTGTATGGTTTAAAAAATCTTTACTATCATCTGTAAAAACTGAAATATTTTTCGTAATAGTATTGAGATTATTTTCTATATTTATTTTTAACTCATTAATTTGATCAAACATTTGAGAAATTTTTTGCTTATTGTTATCTATATAATCTGTTGTATTAGATAAATTAGCTACAATTCTTGAAAAGTTGTTCATATTTTTTTCACTTAAAATTAAATTTACTTTATCTGAAACGCTACTTATCTTTTTAATTATGGATTCACTACTATCATAAAGAGTTGCTAATATAGATTTTTTTGAAGGGATAACTGCAATTTCTGCATTTTTACTTGTCAGTAGTGGAGAATTTTGACTACCACCTTTTAACTCTATATGCATAAGTCCTGTTATGCCTTGAGTATCAAGTGTTGCATAGGTATCTTTTTTAATTGGGGTTCCTTTTTTTATCTGCAACAAAACTTCAACTTCTTCACTATTTTTTTTATTTATAGATATCTTTTTAACTTGCCCTACTTCAACCCCTGTTAATTTCACTGGTGAATCTAGACTTAACCCTGAAACTGATTCCGTAAAGTAAGTCTTATAATAATCATGCTTAACCGATTCATTTCCATATTTTGTTAACCAGTATAAAAAGAAAAATAATGACAGAGTGATTATAATCACAAATGCACCTACGACGGTATAGCTTAGCCTTTTTTCCATTACTTTCCTCTCACTTTTAGAAATTCTCTAATCGCATAATGTTTAGATTTTTTAGCCTCTTGAAAATTGCCATCAAAAAGTATCTTTTTATCAAAAAGAATGCAAAATCTATCTAACACATGCTCGATAGTATGTAAATCATGTGTAGCCATAACTACAGTTAAACTAAGAAGCGAGGCAATTTCCCTTATGAGTCTATCAAAATTTTCTGCGCCAACAGGATCAAGTCCACTTGTTGGTTCATCCAAAAAAAGTATCTTTGGATCCATCACAAGGGCTCTTGCAAATGCAACTCTTTTTTTCATGCCTCCACTCAATTCACTAGGGAAAAGATAAGTAGCTTCCTCATCCAATCCCGCCATTTTTAACTTACTGAGTGCAATTTCTTCAATCATCTCTTTTGGTAAATTTGTATATTCAACCAATGGGATAGACACATTTTCAATCACATTTAAAGATGAATACAGGGCACCAAATTGAAACAGCACTGCCCAGTTTTTCTTTAGTTCCATTATATCCCCATAAGACATTTTTCCAATTCTCTTTCCCATTACATCAATAGTACCGCTTTGAAAGCTTTGGAGCATTATCATCTCTCTAAGAAGAGTTGTTTTTCCACTTCCACTTCCGCCTAATATTCCATATATTTCGCCTTCTTTGATATCAATAGATATATTATCATGTACCACTTTTGAGCCAAAACTAGTGACGATATCCTTTACTTCAATGATAGTTTTACTCAAATCCCTGCTCTTGTTAGCATAACTGAAAAAAGTGCGTCGCAAGCAATTACCCAAAATATTGCATTTACAACACTTATGGTTGTATAGCGCCCGATGCTTTCCGTGCTTCCTGTTACTTGAAAACCTCTAAAACAACCAATCAATGCTATCAAAAGTCCAAAAAATGGAGCTTTAAAAAGTCCTATCAAAACTTGTTTTAGTGCTACTACATCTCTAGCTCTTATTATAAATTCTGTATATGAAATGCCTAGTTGATATTTAGCAACTATCATGCCTCCAAAAACCCCTATGATATCAGCAAAAAATACAATCAATGGCATGGCTATAAGAAGTGCAAAAATACGAGGCAATACCAGGAAAAGAATTGGATTAAATCCCATCGTACGCATAGCATCTATCTCTTGCGTTATTTTCATGGTACCAATTTCTGCTGTATATGAAGATGCACTTCGCCCTGCAATTACAATAGCAGCGATAAGTGGAGCTAGCTCTCTAAACATAGAAATAGAAACCATATCTACTATAAAAATATTGGCACCAAATTTTGCTAACTGCTCAGCTCCTTGGTATGCCATAACAAGCCCAAGCAAAAAAGAAGTCAAAGCCACGATTGGAAGTGCTTGAGCCCCAGATTTTTCTATGAGTACAGCTGTTGCTTTATATCTAAATTTCCAAGGTTTAAACAAAACTCTAATAAATTCAATAACGCTTTCACCCAAGAAAGATAGAAAAAACATGAAAGATTCAATCAAATCTATTACTAATTTTCCCATTTTATTTGCAAAAGATATTAGAAAATGATTGTTCTGTATCTTAAGTTTTGATTTTTGTCGCAAATTTTTTCTGGCAAAAAGCATAATAGTTTTAAAATATGGTTTCATATCTGTAATCACAACAGATGCCTTCTTCTCTGAGAAACAAGCACTAATATCAGCCAGAAGAAGTGCTCCTGCAAAATCAAGAGCATCCATATCCAAGCAGTCAATTTTAACAAAAGAAAAATGCTTTTGCTTTACTTTTTTTACGCTTGGATAAAAATTTTTAATAGTGCTCTTATCAAATGCTCCAGATATTTTAATATTGCATTGTTTACTATCTTCTTGTATTATATCAAAACTACTCATGTAGATATTGTAATAGATTTTATTATAATGTTGCCTTAAAATGGTAATATAAAGGAGAGAAAATGGATGATATGCAAACAGCAATGCTAGGTGGTGGATGTTTTTGGTGTTTGGAAGCCGTCTTTGAAGACACAAAAGGCGTCATAAAAACTGAAAGTGGCTATGCTGGAGGAGAGGTTGAGAATCCTACTTACAAAGAAGTATGTGAAGGGAATACTAAACATGCAGAAGTAGTAAAAATCACTTTTGATGAAAGAATAATCAGCTACGAAGAATTACTCGAAATATTTTTTGCAGTCCACAATCCTACAACCTTAAATAGACAAGGAAATGATGTCGGAGATCAGTACAGATCTGTCATCTTTTACTATAATAAAAATCAAAAAAAGACTGCCGAAGATGTGATTAAAAAAGAGGCTAAAAAGTTCACTGAACCAATAGTTACACAAGTTCTTTCTGCTCCTAAATTTTATAAAGCTGAAGAATACCATCAAGACTATTTCAAAAACAATCCAAATCAAGGATATTGTGTTTTTGTTGTAAAGCCAAAGGTAGATAAATTTAGTGAAAAATTTCCAAACTTAAAAAAATAATACATATATAAACTAACCTACTTACTTCAAAAGCCCTAAAGATAGGGCTTTAAAGACAATTTTTATCTTTTTAGAAGTGTTTCGTTTTTACACAAAATCTAAAATAATGCTTATATTTATGTTGAAGTTATGTATTTAAATATATAATACTGACTTATTATTATAATATAAATATAAAATACTTATTTAGGAGGGTAATAGTGTCATTTAAAATAACAAAAATGATTGATTTAGACTCTATAGATTTTCTTGTTGATGTCGAGGCACCTGAAATTGCTGAAAGGTTTCACCCGGGACAATTTGTCATGCTTATGACGAGAGTTGAGGGAGAGAGGATTCCTATGTCTGTCATGAAAGTGGAAGATGGAAAGCTTAGCATGTTTATCAGAAAACTTGGAAAAACATCAAAAGAGCTAAGAGATGGAATAACTAGTTTTGAAAATGTCATCGGACCGTTAGGTCAAGGTATAGAAGAAAAAGTTTATGGAAACATTGTAGTTGTTTCAGATGCGGTTTGTGGACATGCTGAAAATTATGCAATATGTGAAGCTCTTAGTAAGATAGAAGGAAATACTCTAACTTCTATTCAATCATTTCCAAGCAAAAAAGAGATATATCCGGATGAGTATCTGGCAAAACAAGTAGCATACAGGCATTTTATAACTACAGAAGATGGCTCTTTTGGTGATAAGGGAAGCTATGTAACTACTCTTAAAAAATTGATAGACAATGGTGTAAAAATAGACTATGTATTTGGTGGTGGAAAGCTTCCAACCATGAAAGCAGTTTCTACAATTTTAGCTATCAATAATATAGATAACCTTTTTACAACTAGACAAATGATGGTTGATGGCTCTGGAATGTGTGGTTCTTGCAGAGTATATATAGACGGCGAGATGAAATTATCTTGTATAGATGGGCCTATGTTTGACAGTAGGAAAATTAACTGGACAAGAGCTATGAAAAGATATGCTATGTTCAAAAAAGAAGAAAAGATAGCAGATGAATATTATGAAGCACACAAAGGGGGATGTGGACAATGCCAAAAATAAAACCAAGAGTTCCGATGGGTGAACAACCTCCATTGCAACGAATAAAAAACTTTAATTCAGTTCCTTATGGCTATACAGAAGATGAAGCAGTAGAAGAAGCGGCTAGATGTATTCAATGTAAAAAACCAAAGTGTGAACCTGCATGTCCTGTCAATATAGGCATCAAGGAGATGAACCTTTTAATAGCTCATCGAAAATTTGAAGAAGCATATCTTTTGGTTAAAAAAGACAATACTTTCCCTGCATGTTCAGGAAGAGTTTGTCCTCAAGAAAATCAGTGTGAAGGTGACTGTATCTTGAAAAAATTCGACGAACAGATTGCTATCGGAAAATTAGAAGCATTTATAGCCGATTGGGGAACAGAGCACAAAGTAAAAGTACAAGAAACCATCGCAAATAACGAAGACAAGCATGTAGCTATAGTTGGCTCAGGTCCAGCAGGGCTTGCGTGTGCTGCAGAATGTAGAAAATACGGATATGCTGTAACTATCTATGAAACACTCCATAAGGCTGGTGGCGTACTTCAATATGGTATTCCAGAATTTAGACTGCCAAAAGCTATAGTTGATGAAGAAATACAGAAGCTAGAAGACATGGGCGTCAAGATAGAACTTAATCATACTGTTGGCCAAAATATTTATTTTTATGAATTAACAAGCCAAAATGATGCTGTTTTTCTAGCTATGGGCGCAGGAGCTCCAAAATTTATGGGAATTGCTGGTGAAAATCCACTAGACGGTGTTTACTCTTCAAATGAATTTTTGATTCGGGCAAACTTGATGAAGGCATATAAATTTCCTGAGTGGGATACTCCAATAGATGTAGGTAAAATAGTAGCTGTAATTGGGGCTGGAAATGTCGCAATGGATTCTGCAAGAACTGCACTAAGACTTGGAGCCCAAGAAGTTCACATTATATATAGAAGAACAAAAGAGTATGCCCCGGCACGAGAAGAAGAGCTTCATCATGCACTTGAAGAAGGCATAATATTTCACGAACTTGTAAATCCGATAAGATTCCATGGTGATGATAACGGTTTTGTTGATTATATGGAACTTGTAAAAATGGAACTTGTAGAGAAAAAAGACGGTAGATTGTCTCCTCAAGCTATAGAAGGAAGTAACTTTTATATAGGAGTAGATACCGTGATAGAAGCTCTAGGAACTGTACCAAACAGACTCTTTTTGGATCGTGCACCAGAGATAGAAAGGGATAAAAAAGGTGTTATAATCATAGATGAAAACCAAATGACAAGTGTAGAAGGCACTTTTGCAGGAGGCGATGCGGCCAGTGGAGCAGCTACTGTCATAAAAGCACTAGGAGAAGGTAAAAGAGCAGCAAAATCAATACATACATATATAAGCATGCACAACGAATAACCTCCACATGTAGTGGACAATTTTGCCCACTACATGCTAATAAACATCTCTAATGTTTAACGCTCTTCCCAAGCTTCTTTTCTATAGAATCAATTTTACCTTTTAGCCTTTTCCCCACACCTTTTCGTATGTCGAATGTCGCAGTAGAATAAACACGGGAAGAATCTTTTTCCAAGCATTCGTATGATTTTTTGATGATTTCTAATGCTTCATCCATATCATCACATTCAACAATAGTTCCCATAGGAGTCAATTGATAATCTATCCCATTATTATTAATCATGTCTATAATTTTACTCACATAAGAACTAACGCTCTCGCCTTTGTCTGTCGGAAACATAGCAAATTCCAATAAAACACTCATTTTTGATCCTTTTATATTTTAAACTAATAATACTATAAATTATTTAATAATTTTAAATTTCATCTGCATTTTTCACTATGTCCACACCATACTTATCCCTTAGTGTATGTATGCTCTCCCCTAGCTTTCTAAATTTCGCATCTTTTTCATAATTCAATATATCATAAGGCTTATGTTTATACTCCATAAAATTAAATGCGCAAATTCCTACATAAGATATGGCCTGAGTTTTATGTATATCTATGTCAGAAAATATTTTTAGCATAAGTGCCTTTAAAAAAGTTTCATTAAAAAGTCTATCTATTGTAATTCTATACTTTTCTCTAAAAATATTTTCATATTTTATTTTCAAAAAGTATGAAGTGGGATTTAAGCCTAATCTCAAAATGGTATAAGTCAAGTTTCGAGCTAAGATAACAACTCTTCTTTTTACTTCATTTCTATCATATATCGGATCAAAAGTTCTACTGATTCCTACAGATTTTCTAGAGTGAGATTTTATCACATCTTCATTATCAATGCCTAAAACTCTATTGTAAAGCTGAATTCCTGGTTTTTTCCAAGAGTAAAATAAATTTTTCACATTCTTAATTTCACCAAGTGTCTCAACTCCTCTACTATTCAATCTCCTTTTGTATCCTTTTGCAATTCCTGGAAATTTTTCAATTTTCATCTCTTTTATAAATATCTCCCAATCCTCAGGCATAATTTGGCGTACACCAAAAGGTTTTGCGCTAGTCGTAGCAAGTTTGGCCGCCCATTTGGAATTTGCTATGCCAAAAGATATAGGCAACTTGAATTTTTCGTATATCTCGTTTTTTAATTCATTGCAAAATGAAAACAAATCAATATCTCTCACCCATCCACTCAAATCTCCAAAAAATTCATCTATACTATATTGTTCCAACAAGGGAATTCTGGTTTGTAAAAATTTATATAAATTATGAGAAAACTCATGATATAAGAGATGATTTGGTGGCAAAACTATTAGGTTTGGACATAGTTGCAAAGCCTCTTTTATAGTCATTCCTGTTTTTATTTTGTATTTTCTTGCTTCATAAGATGCTGTTGTTATAATGCCTCTTATTTTTATCTTCTCTTTATTCTTTTCCACAAAAACACTCTCAAAATTATTTTTATACTTCTCTTTGTCGCAATAAAAAAGATTTGGCACAAAAGCCCCGTTATTTTTGTTGTAAAGTTTTCTTTGAGTATAGCCTTTATCAAATATCCGCGTATCACTTCGTCCCCCAACGGCTATAGCCTTACCGCAAAGCGCTGGATTTTTAACCCTTTCGCAAGATGCAAAAAAACAATCTAAATCCATGTGAATTTTCATTTAATCTCCAAATAAATTGTTTAGACTTGTATTTATCCATAAATTTGATATAATATTCAATATAATTGATATAATTATCAATAATAATGGAGTAATTAATGGATTTTAATAAAATATCGGAAAAGATTCGCATGCACTTGCAACAAAAATATGATATAAAGATATATGATGCGGACATAGCAAAAGAATTAAATATATCTAAGGAGCATTATTCAAGATCAAAAAAAAGCAACACAGTGCCACTAAAATCAATCATAGAATTTTGCGCAAAAGAAAATATAGTGATAAATTATATATTATTTGACCAATCTCCAGATTCACTTATGAAAACGACCGACAAATTGATAACGATAAAATATTTCAGGCATATCAATACCTCCGCCGGCTGGGGAGCGTTAAACGACAATGAAGATTTTGAATACCTTACCTTGGATGAACAAGTAGCAACATCTCTGGGTGATAAAACTAAACTCTTACATGTAGAGGCGATAAACGCTATCGGAGATTCTATGGAGCCTATCATCAAAGATAAGGCGATAATTTTTATAGACAGAAGCAACATCATCCCGCTAAAAGATAAAAAAGAGATATATGTACTGCAAACTCCTGGCGGAACACTTGTAAAAAGATTAGACATAACTGCACATGGCAAATTAAAACTGATATCAGAAAATCCAATTTATGAAACAGAAACGATAGACTTTAGTGAAGTGTCAATCATAGGAAAGGTTATTGGGGTAACACAAGGACTAGAGAATTAAGCTTGACAACCAGGGGTAATACAAAAAGCTACCCCACTAGTTAAAAAAATTATATGTGAGTATTACCACAATATGGGCATTTTGCAGCAGCAATTGGAATCTCCATTGTGCAATCAGCACAAACCTTTGTGGTTGGCGCACCTACTGAAGCCTCTTCTTCTTTTGCTCTCATTTTATTGTAAACCCTTATAAGTATAAACATTACAAATCCAAGAATTACAAATGAAATAGTATCATTAACGAAAACACCATACTTTATAGCAGGCGCACCGGCTTATCAAGTGCTGCCATTGATGCATAAGTGTTACCATCTAGAGCTACGAACAGTTGTGAAAATCAACTTTTCCTAGCAACATACCAACTGGTGGCATAGTTACATTTGCAACCAAAGATTTCGCCAGTGTAGCAAATGCTGCTACAAAGATAAATCCTACTGCCATATCAATCATATTTCCCTTAATGAGAAACTTTTTAAAATCTTCTAACATTTTTCCCTTTTTGTAAAATTTCATAAACAAAAAAAGAGGAAGCCAAAAGATAAAATATTTTTCTTTTGGCTAAAAAATATAATGATTATTTGACAAAAACCATCGCTGCATTTGCCTCTGCGTTGTGTTTGAACACTAAATCATTACCAGATGCCGAAGCATGACATGCAATACATCCGACAGGTTTTCCTTTAGCAACACGGCCAGCAAGTTTCATGCCTTTTGGATTTTTAAGCAGTGTTCCATTTGGCTTATATTTTACCCAAAACCAATCTGCATCTTCGGGATCATAACCCTTGTCTCTTTTGGCCATAACTGTGATTGATTTTAGGTACTTGGCTCTGTTTTTGGACACAGCATCTACAGTGATACCCTTGCCGTAATAGTTTCTTTTGACAATTACTCTTTTACCATTAATTGTGCCCTCCAAAACTTCGCGAACTTGTCCATGAGGAGGGCCTCCGACATATAAATTAGCAGGTGTGCTATTTAAACCTTTTGCTTCCATTTTGTTCCATAAGTTTTTTGCATAACTTACATCTGCTTTACCACTAAATGGTGGTGCCATACCTGCTGCAAATCCTAGTGTTGCAAATGCAGAAGCAACGATAATTGATGTTAATAACTTAAATTTCATCTTAATCCTCCTATTTTTTATTGATAGTAGGAGTATAGCTGTCTTATGTTAAGCTTTTGTGTAGTTATATATAATTAATTTAAACTTTTTTTTGAATTCCAATGTTCAACTTTTTTAACTGCCATAACAGCCGCAGGAAGCAGTGCCTCACTAAGTGCCGGATGAATGTAGAGCATATCTTTTAAATGTCTTATGTCATTATCCATGTGCACAACTGCCAAAACTTGGTGCATCATAGTGAAACTCTCTGGTCCAATCATGTGACAACCTAATATCTCATAAGTTCTTGGATTGATTAAAAGTTTCGTCCGTGGATATTTAAGCCTTGTTGACATCGCTTTAGCACTTGCAAGCCAATCTTATAGTGCTTGTTACATACTCTATCCCTCTTTTTTTTTGCTTCTTGCTCGCTAAGACCAACACTTGCGATTTTTGGATCAGTAAAAACGGCGTGAGGCATATATTTGAACATTAAAGGCTCTTTGCAATCTTCAAGTAAAATCCTTCCTAAATGATTTACTTCATAAGCTGCGGCATGTTGCAACATGTACTCTCCAGCCGCGCCCCCTACAGCATAAACACCTTTAGCAGATGTTTCAAAAAACTTATCTCTTTTGATAAATCCTCGCTCGTCTAATTTTATATCAGTATTTTCTAATCCAAGGGTATCTGCATTTGATTTTCACCCAGTTGCATAAAGTAGGGCTTCGCTATTGTGTGTCGAGATTTTTTCATTTTTAT
>CAZYTB010000018.1:0-28331 GCA_964650375.1 uncultured Campylobacterales bacterium
CACAGGACGAGGTCGGCGGTCTGATACGGATGGTGTTGCACAGGCTGGTGGAGATTGGGTAGAAAAATGTTTTCATTTAAAGGATTACAAAAAGGTTTTGATTTAGGTTATGAATATGGAGAAAAATGGTGCAAGGAAAATTCGGGATAGACTTCTCTACCCCAAAGAGATTAAACTGCTTTTTTAACTGCTTTTTTTGCAACTTTTCTTGCAGTTTGTTTGTTTGTCGGTTTTTTGCTTAAAACAACTTTTGTTACTTTTTCAAGAATCTTCTTGGCATTTTTCTTAGCAACAACTTTTTTGGCAACTGCTTTTTTTGTTACTTTCTTGGCAACTTTTGCAATTGTTTTTTTCTTTAAAACTTTTGACATGTGATTTCCTTTGTTTAAATATTATTACTTATAGTAATAAATTATAGTAATTATATACTATTTATGTTATATTGTCAAGAAATTAGATACAATAGAAATAAAAGTGAAGGAATATTATGACTTTTGTAGATTTTAAAAAATTATTATTAGATGCGGAAATAACATTACCTAAATTTAGCAAATTGATAAAAGTAAATGAAAAAAATATACAAGCATATAAGAAAAAAGGTGAAGTTCCAAATACCATAGCCGTTATCTCTACATGTTTTGTTTCTATGTACAAAATGGGTCTGGATTATCGCTCTATAGTAGAAGAATTAGGACTTGTGGCAAAAGTCAAAAAAGGTGCCGGTTTTGCTAAAAAATATCATAAGACAGATGGAGGTGATAAATAATCATATTTTAAAGAAACTCTATTTTGCTTTATGTAATCCAGCGTATAATGGCTGGCATGCATAAAATAAGATTTTTTAGCTCCAATTCTATCTAAAACTAATGTAGCTTGTTCATAATTCAAATGATTTCCATTGTCATAATTTGGAGCCAAGCAAGCGTCCAAATAGCAAATATCAATATCATGCAAGAGTAAAAATTCCATAGATTCATCTTCTATACCAGCACAATCACTCAGGTAAGCGATAGTTTTATCTTTATTTTTTATTAGATATCCTGTTGTGTTTACTGAGTGTTTTAGAGGAATTGGGTAAAATGTAAATTCATTTACATGTATTGGTTCAAAAGGAGTATTTTGTATGTATTTTATCGCCTTTTTGTGTTTAAAAAGATTTGTAAAGCCTTTTTCATCTTTGGGGTGATAACAATCAATTTCATCACTGCTGTATCTCAACCTTAAAAGTCCAATGCAATGATCTGCGTGAAAATGAGTAAGAAGAACAGCCTTTACTTTTTTACCATCAAATATAGTGGATATATCCTCAATTCCGGCATCAAGTAAAATTATCTCGCCATTATTACATTCTAGATAAGCACAGGTTGCAAGATTTACTAAATCTTTTTGTCGGTATTCGCTACAAACGCTACATGTACAATTATGTGAAGGAATTCCACCACTATCTGCAGTTCCTAGAAATTTTATGTTCATTATTTACTCTCTAAAAGATTTATTTAAGAGTATTGTATCAAATTTTTTGTTTTTGTCTCTTTTTTAAACTTTTATGGTTCATTATTTGGCAACAACTATTTTTTTTGCTAAAATACAACTATATTAAAATTGGAGGCTTGGCATGAGTGATAATCATAATGGAAAAGTACAGGTTTGGGTAAAAAAAGAGACTTTAGAGTATGAAAAAGAACTTAGTAAATTACAAGTTGAGCTTTTAAAATTTCAAAATCATGTGAAAGATAAGGGTTTAGAGTATTTATTGCTTTTTGAAGGTCGTGATGCTGCTGGTAAAGGTGGAACTATTAAAAGAATAACAGAACACTTAAATCCTAGGGGTGCTAGAATTGTAGCTCTTGAAAAGCCAGATGATAAAGAAAAAACACAATGGTATTTTCAAAGATATGTACAGCATCTGCCAAGTGCCGGAGAGATAGTTTTATTTGATAGAAGTTGGTACAACAGAGCTATGGTTGAGCCCGTTATGGGATTTTGTACTGAACGAGAGCATCATAAATTTCTAAAAGATGCACCTGAATTTGAACGCATGATAGTAGAAAGTGGCACAAAAATATTTAAGTTTTATTTTTCTGTGTCCAAAAATGAGCAAGAAAAAAGATTTAAAGCAAGAGAGACTGATCCTCTAAAACAATACAAATTATCTTCAGTAGATAAGGAATCACAAAAACTGTGGGATGAATATACTCTAGCTAAGTTTATGATGTTAAGTTCTACTCACACAGAGCATGCTCCATGGACGATAGTAAAAAGTGATGACAAGAAAAAAGCAAGGATAAATGTCATTAAGCATATATTAAATTTTGTAGATTATCCAAAGAAAATTGATTTAAAAGAGATAAAAGTAGATCCAAAAATTATCGTATATGGAAGAGATGAAGCAATAGAAATGGAAAAAGGTTTTAAGGTCAAAAACTCAATGGAATAGAAACTTGTTTTTCTGTATTCTTTATTATAAAAAATAAAGGCTTAAAATACTTGATGATTTCCGAGAGTCGTGATGCTACAGGAAAGGGCAGAACAATTAAGAGAATAATAAAACGCCTAAATCTAAAGGGAGCTAGAATTGTTACTCTTGAAAAAAGTGATGATAAAAAGAAAGCAAGAGTGAATGTGATAAAACATATAAACATGGCAGGCGAGTAGCTTGACTCATTTATGCCAAAGTGCCTAATATAATCTCTGCAGTCGTTTCATTTGTTACTAAACCATTAATTAACTTACCTTTTAAGGCTGCTTTTATCGCCTGTGCCTTATGTTCCCCAGCTGCGATGCCAATAACAAGTTTTTTAGAATTGTTCACAATAGGGAAACTGGTTACCCTATCATTTGTATATCCTTTAATAAAATTTTCCCCTTTATCATAAATCCAGCCTATTATTTCACCAGCAGATCCAATCTTAATAAGAGAAGTTAGCTCATCTTTACTGATGAATCCATCTATGTACAAAGGTGCTTTTTTATCAATTTGACCAATACCAACAAAAAAAATATCTGCCTGCTTTGCTAAAGCTAAAACATTATTGGTAAATTGCTGTTTGTGCAATGATTCTTTTTCTTGTACACTACTCATGATAATGGGCAACGGCATAGGATAATAGGTAGCATTAATTATATCTGCTATCCTACTTACAACCTCATAAGAAGAGGCTGACCCATCATTTGTCATATTTCCAACCAAAGAAACAATACGATGTCTTTCGCAATCCATGGGCGAGAGTTCTTTTGTAACCATTTTTAAAACTTTGCCCGTTCCAACAGCTATAATAGCAGGTTTTTTGTCCTGTAAATATTTTTCCATCACCTTAGCACCAGCTTCACCAATGCCTATAATACTATTTTTGTCATCACCCACACTTGGAGTAATTTCACACTCTTTTAAAGAGTATTTTTCTTTTAACTTTTTAGCCAATTCCATACAATTAGCAATTGGATGGTCTAGTCTTACTTTAATTAATTTTGAACTAACTGATAAAGAAACCATTCTTTGCGCAGATTGTCTTGAAATATTAAATTCCTTAGCTATTTGATCCTGAGTGTATCCAGCAACATAATAAAGCCAACCAGCTCTAGCAGCAACATCTAATTTGTTAATTTCTTTTTGTGTATTTTTCATAATAGTTCCTTGGAGTATGCATTTGAGAGCAGAGGTAAATATTTAAAAAAATTATTCATATCGTTAAAAATAAAATCTGGCTTAAAAGCATAGTTATAATTCTTATCCCAAGATTTAAGATGGCTAGCTCCTATAAAATGCCATACTTTCATTCCTGCTATTTTTGCTCCCTCGATTCCTGATAAACTGTCTTCAATTACCAAAATATTTTCTGCTTTTATATTAAAATACTTTGCAGCTAATAAATATATATCAGGTGCAGGTTTACCACGATTATGCATGTCATATGCACTAAAAATGTCATCTTTGAAATATTTTAATATGTCAACTATTTTTAGTGAGTTTGTAGCTCTTTTCATACTACTGCCTGTTGCTACACATTTTAAAATATTTAAGTTTTTTAAAATATTTTCAATTCCAGGTATTATTTTTAATTCTTTATCAAAAGCATCTAATAATTTTCCTCTGTAATTTTCTTCAAAATCATCAGGTATATTAATATTGAAATTGTCATGTATAATCTCTTTCACTTTTGAATATGAATGCCCAACCAAAAAATGGAGCACATAGTCTGAGTTTATATTTATCCCGATTTTTGAAAATTCTTTGGCTAACACTTTTACACTTATGATTTCACTGTCAATCAAAACACCATCGCAATCAAAGATTATTAACTGTATATTTTCATAATTTTTTAGTTGCATTTTCGCTTTTTTCAATGTTATTTTTTTCTTTGTTAAATATTATTTTATTATCTAAGTATAAGATATCGGCCATGCTGGAATTTTCTAGCACAAATTTTGCATTTGGTATATCATTTGTTTCGGCTCGTTTTATTGCTTGTTCTAAAGTTAATCCTTCTTCTATCCACCTATCGATAAGCCTTTTTTTCAAAGTTTCTAAACTAGGAGATAAAAAAATACTAATATCATATAAAAACTTTACCTCTGAAAATTTGGTAGTGTTTAGCAACAAATAATTTCCCTCAACTATAATAATAGGGGTATTGGGATATATAATTTGTGCATTTGCTATAGAATAATCATTTTTTCTATCAAATAAAGGAACTGCAACTTCCTCTTTTGCTTCTGCAATTCTCTTTAAAGTAGATGAAAAACCATTGATATCAAAACTTTCAGGCGAGCCTTTTTTTTCTAGCAGATTCATTTTTTCTAGCAGTGCATTATCATAATGAAAACCATCCATCGTTAATAAAGATGCAATATGAAAGTTTGATGAAGCATTTAAATATTCTATCAAATCTAGTGAAAATGTAGATTTTCCTGCACAAGGAGGTCCTGCAATCGCTATTATTAACCTTTTATGTCTCTTTTTAAGCTTAAGTATACAGCTTACAATCTTTTTTAAATTATATTTATTCAACTGGAGGTTCCGTAGCACCTATCATTAAAGAAACTACATCCGACATAGAATGATTTTTGGGATCTACCGTGCAAATTCTTTTTCCTAAACGATGAATATGTATGCGATCTGCTACTTCAAAAACTTGAGGCATATTATGAGAAATCAATACCACAGGAATGCCGCGTGCTTTTACATCTTTAATCAAATCTAATACTTTTTGAGATTCTTTTACTCCAAGAGCAGCTGTGGGCTCATCCATTATAATAATCTTTGAACCAAAACTAACGGCACGAGCGACAGCAACACCCTGTCTTTGTCCACCAGATAAAGTTTCTACAGTTTGGTTAATACTTTGAATAGTTATAAGCCCAAGGTCGCTTAATTTTTCGCGTGATATTTTATTCATTTTTTCTATGTCTAACATTTTAAATACACTTCCAAGCATACCTTTTTTTAGGATTTCTCTGCCCATAAACATATTATCACTTATTGACAGAGCAGGAGAAAGAGCTAAGGTTTGATAAACTGTTTCTATTCCATGATTTTTGGCATCCATTGTAGAATCAAATTTTACATGTGTATCATAAAGCATTATATCACCAGAATCTAATTGTATCGCGCCAGATAATGCTTTTATAAGAGAAGATTTACCAGATCCATTGTCACCAACGATAGCTAATATTTCTCCTGGATATAAATCGAAATCTGAATTATCAATTGCAACAACTGAACCATAATGTTTTACTAAATTACGAGCACTGAGTATTGGTTTCATTTTGTTATTCTTCTAATCCATTGATCAATTCCAACAGCTAATATGATAAGCCAACCAATAGCAAAAACTTGCCACAAAACATCAACTCCAGACATTCTTAATCCTGCTTGAAAAACTCCAACTATCAAAGCTCCAAACAAAGCTCCCATAATTGACCCTCTGCCTCCAAATAGGGAGATTCCGCCAATAACTACAGCTGTAATTGATTGTAAATTTGCATTATAAAAACTTTGTGGAGATATTGCACCAATACGACCGATAGAAGCCCAAGCAGCAATTGCACAAACAAATCCTGCTAACATATATACATGAAGAAGAACTTTTTCTGTACGGATTCCTGCTAATTCTGCAGCTTCTATGTCATCCCCAACCGCATAAATGTGTCTTCCAAAAGCAGTTTTATTGAGGATATACCAAAGAACAGCAAAAATAAGTATTGTTAATATTGAGCCATAAGTTATTTGTGCTCCTCCAATACTTATTGAATTACCAAAATATAGAAGTAGTGGAGCATGTTTGCTGATAGTCAGTCCACCAATTGATTCTGCTCCTGAAAACCGAAGAGCAAGGGCAAAAAATATATTCCAAGTTCCTAAAGTAACAATAAATGGTGGTAACTTAATTTTAGCTATTATCCAACCATTCATATATCCAGCTAAGACTCCTGCAATCAAACCAATAGGAATAGCTAAGAAAGCTGTTAAATGAAAATAAGTAGCAAGTTCACCCATTGAAACTGCTACTAGCGCCATAATAGCAGCAACTGATAAATCTATTCCTGCTGTAAGTATGATAAGACTTTGGGCAGCTGCTAATATGCCTATTATTGAAACCTGCTGCATAATTAATGATAAATTAAATACAGAAAAAAACCTATCTCCTACTAATATAGAAAAGGCAAGAAAGCTAACTAAAAGAACAACGACAGGAATCATAATAGGATAATTTCGCAAAAAATTTTGAATTTTTAACACAAAAGTTTTATTTTTATTCTTGAATGAAACTATTTTTTCATTTGTTTGCATTTATTTCCTTTACTCAAATTAAAAATTTTGAATTATTTATATATTAGGAATGAGAGAGCAAAAGTGCTCTCATCACTAATAATTGTTTATTTATATCAACCCCAACATTTTTTTAGTCCTTTAGCAGCATCAATAGATGGAATTCCTTTCATTGGACTATCTGTAATTAACTGTACCCCCGTATTATAAAAATTTAGTCCTTTACTATTTTTAGGTTTTTTTCCAGTAAGTGCCCATGTTTTAATAGCTTTGATACCTTTAGATGCCATTAATAATGGAAATTGCATGGCAGTTGCTCCAAGGGTGCCAGCTTTAATATATCCAACTCCAGCACAACCACCATCAATGGCAACCATTAAAACATTTTTCTCTTTACCAGTAGCTTTTAGTGCCGCATAAGCCCCAGCTGATGCAGGTTCATTTATACTATAAACTAAATTTATATCAGGGTGTACTTGCAATAAATCTTCCATTGCAATTCTTCCACCATTTTCATCGCCATCTGTAACACCACTACCTACAACCCTTTTATCTCCTTCATTTTCTATTTTATTAAGGTTTTTAACATGTATGCCAAATCCTTTCAAAAATCCATTATGTCTTTCGACATCGACTGATACTTGTGAAGGGTTAAGATCAAGAGTAGCTATTTTTGCATTTTCTGCATTTTTACCCATCTTGGCTCTAGCCCATTCTCCAATTAGTTCCCCAGCTTTTCTCGCTTTTGTAATAACAGGGGTTAATGCTCGTGAATCAGATGGTGTAATTAGGATACCTTTAACACCTAAAGCCATACAAGTTTCAACAGCTGCTACCTGAGTTGATACATCACCATCTATTTTACCGGCAAATGTGCTTAACTTAATACCATATTTTTTTGCACCTTTGAGTGCACCCTCTTTCATTTTTACAAAATAAGGGTTAGTATCTGTTTTTGTAATCAAACATGCCCCTATATCACCTGCCATAACATGGCTAGTCAGCATAGCCGCTGCTATAGTGGCAAAAATTATTGTTCTTTTCATATTTTATCTCCTTCATATTTTATCTCATTGTTAATATTTTCAAGCTACTTTATTAAGTAAAGCTTTAAAATAAACCTACAGTTTTGCCCGTTATTTTTAATATCATCGTAATATTTATATCTACAAAAGCTCAAAACATGTCAAATTAAAAGAAACATAAGGTAAAGTATCGTGAAAAGATTAAATACAAACTTTTTAGAAAATAAAACATTTAACAAAGCTGACTATAACTATAAAAAAAGTGAACTTAGCGCCGGAATTATCCATATAGGTGTAGGAAACTTTCATAGGGCTCATCAGGCATATTTTTTTGACGCCTTATTTAACCAAAGAAAAGATTTTAACTTTGGTATCCTTGGTGCTAGTTTACGCCAAAGCGATGCGCTAATACGAAATGATTTAAAAGAGCAGAATTTTTTAAGCACAGTAGTTTTAAGAGATAGAGAAACTACAAGTGTAAGAGTTTTACAATCTATGGTGGATTTTTTACCAGCAGATAATCTTTTGCTAGTAGATGCATTAAGCTGCGAAAATATTAAAATAGTATCTCTTACCATAACTGAGGGGGGATACTATATTGATTCTTACGGGGAATTTGATATTTTACATAGTGATATTGTGAAAGATATTAATAATTCTACAAATCCAAAAACTATTTTTGGAGTTTTATTGCTCGCTTTAGCAAAAAGAAAAGAAAAGAATATAGCACCCTTTACTTTGATGTCATGTGACAATATTGCGCACAATGGAAAAGTTCTTAAAAATATAATGCTTAAGATGGCTGAACACATCAACCCTACTTTAATAAATTATATTTCAAATGAAGTTAGTTTTCCAAATAGTATGGTAGACAGAATTACCCCAGTAACTAGAGAAAGTGATAAAGAATTTATCTCAAAAAAATATGGATATAAAGATACACGACCAGTTTTTTGCGAACCATTTGTGCAATGGTTTTTAGAAGATGACTTTTGCAACACTAGACCAGCTTTACAAGATGTAGGTGTAGTATTTGTCAAAGATATTTTACCGTATGAGCTAATGAAGATAAGAATACTAAATGGCTCTCATGCCTGCATCTCTAGCTTAGCAGCACTACTAAATATTACTTATGTACACGAAGCTTTGGAAAATAAAATTGTTAAAGAATTTTTAGACAATGTTATTACCCATGAAATTATTCCTCTTTTAAAAGATATTGTTGATGTTAATTTGCAAGAGTATTATCAGACTATATTGACGCGTTTTAACAACCCTTATATAAAAGATACAATTACTCGAATTTGCATTGATAACTCTAGCAAAATACCAAAATTTATTGTCCAGAGTATTAAAGATGCCATTAAAAAGAATTCAAGCGTAGATGGATTAGCCTTAGTCTGTGCTTTGTGGTGTCGTTATTGCACCGGGTTTGATGAATACGATAATTCTCTTGATATTCATGATCCAAAACAAGAGGAACTTAAAGATTGTGCCATAAAAGCAAAATTAAACCCTGCACTTTTTTTATCCATGCAAGATATTTATGGGGATTTAAATCAAGATGAAAATTTTGTAAATATCTTTTCCAAAACATTAAATAGTTTATGGGAAAATGGCGTAGAATTTACTGTAAATAATTACAATAGTAATATGTTAAAAAATACAAAGGAACAAGATAAATGATAGTTTGTTGCGGTGAAGCTTTAATAGATATGATACCTTATGATTTAAAAAATGGCAAAATAGCTTATATCCCAAAGGTTGGTGGAGCCGTTTTAAATACTGCAATTTCTTTGGGGAAAATCGGGGCTAAAATTTCATTTTTAGGTTCTATTTCAAAAGATATATTTGGAAAAAGTATTTTAGAAGAACTTAAAAAATCAAAGGTAGATACTTCTTTATGTATGCTTAGTTCTTTTAATAGTACACTAGCTTTTGCCCATATAGAAAACGGAACTACCACCTACTTGTTTATAGATGAAAATAGTGCAAATAAAAATATTTCACTAAAAAATCACCCAAAATTATCCAAAGAAGTTGACACACTCTACATCGGTGGTATTTCTTTAATGAGCGAGCCTAGCGGAGAAGAAATTGAACATTTTATAAACAGAGAAAGTGCTGACAAAGTTGTGTTTTTTGATCCAAATATTCGCCCAAATTTCATTCATAACAAAGAAGTTTATATGAAAAGATTTAAAAATATTCTTAAGCAATGTGATATTATAAAAGTTTCACACGAAGATTTAGAGTGGATTTATCCAAATGAAGAATTTGATAAAATTTGTGATAAATGGCTCAAACTTGGAGTTAGTATTGTTGTTTTAACAAAAGGAAGCAATGGTGCAACGGCTAAAACAAAAACTCTTGAAGTTAACTCTTTAGGGCATAGTATTAAAGTAATTGATTCTATTGGAGCTGGAGATATTTTTAATGCTGGTTTTTTATTTTCTTTAAGACAAAACAAACAATTTTCTAAACAAAACTTAAGTAATATAGACGAAATGTCTTTAAAAAATTCACTTAATTTTGCAAATAAAGCAGCTTGCATTAGTGTGAGTCGAATAGGAGCAAATTCTCCTTATCTAAATGAAATTGATACATATAAATTCTAGAAATACTTACAAAAAATTTGAAGATGACTTTGGTAGATTATTATTAGTTAAATTATCAAAAGAAGCAAGCTTCTGCATCCACATTTTTATATCTCAGGCGAGTAGTTTTTTATAATTTTTTCGTGTTTTTTATACTCAGGCATATAAGATTCTATGGTTTTGTAGAAGGTATTTTTATGATTTTTATGCTTGATATGGGCTAATTCATGAATTATTATGTACTTTATACAAGGCAGAGGAAGTTGAGATAAGGTTATGGCAAAACTCAGCTCATTTTTATGATTGCAACTTCCCCATCTTTTTTTTGTTTTTCTAAAAGATATTTTAGTCGGAAACAAACTCATATTGTCGGAAATTTCTTTTATCTCATTTATAACTATATCTCTTGTTTGAATTCTATAAAATTTTTCCAAATCTTCTATGTGTAGAGACTCTTTGACTCCTAAATAAAGAACCTTACTTTCTTTTTCATATATATTAGTAATATCTAGTTTTTTATCTAGTTCTTTTATTTTTCTATAAATCCACCTAGCTTTTGAATTTATGATTTCTTCTATTTTTTTAAGTGGAAAGTTTGGATTTTTTACAACAACCCCTAAAGAAGGGTTGATTGTAATATAAAGATTTTTTAATTTTTTATTTGTGACAACAGAGTAAAAAATTTTCTCATCATTATAAATAAAAAAATATTTAATTAAACCAACCTTTTATCTTTTCAAAAACACCTTTGAGTGAATCGTCATGTTGTTCATTTTTCATTCCAAAACTCTCTTGTAGTTTTTCAAGAAGCTCTTTTTGCTCAGTATTTAATTTTTTTGGATATTTTATATTTATTTGTGCTATTAAGCTTCCAAGTCTGTGAGAGTGAACATTTTTAATGCCTTCATTTTTAAATATAAATTGTTGTTTATCTTTTGAGCCCATAGGAATTTCAAGTATTGTTTCTCCTCGAATAGTTGGTATCTTGATGCTCTCACCAAGGGCTAGTTGAGTAAAAAAGACTGGTACTTCTATATAAACATCATCATTGTGTCTCACGAAGTGCTCATCTTCTTTTACTTTGACAAGGATATATAAATCTCCTCTTCTTCCAAGATCGTCTATATTTCCTTTGTTAGCAACTCTGATTCTATTGTCATTGTCTATGCCCTCAGGTATATCAATACTTACTTTTTCTTTTACTTCTTCGTAGCCTAGCCCTCTACAAGCCTGGCATTTGTTTTTTATACTCTTTCCGCTTCCTCCACATGTAGGGCAAGTTTGTGAATATGTCATAAATCCTTGTCTATAAAAGACTTGACCTTTGCCGTTGCAGTCTGGACAACTGTGGGTTTTTTTGTCTTCACTTCCTGTTCCATCACATTTTGGGCAAGGTTTTTTATGATTAAATTTCACTTCTTTTTTACAACCAAATGCTGCTTCGTTGAATTCTAAAGTTATATTAACTTCAAGATCCAGCGGGTATTTTTGGTTTTTTCTACTTTGCTGTTCTCCAAAACCACCGCCAAATCCTCCACCAAATACTGATTCAAATATCGAGCCAAGATCACCCATGATATCTTCATAATTCATATCCGAAAAGTGACTAAACCCTTGTGAGTCAAGTCCCTCTTTACCATATCTATCGTAGGTCGCTTTTTTACTTTCATCACTAAGCACTTGGTAAGCCTCATTAACGAGTTTAAATCTCTCCTCAGCCTCTTTATCTCCCTGATTTCTATCTGGGTGGTATTTTAAAGCTTGTTTTCTATATGCTTTTTTTATTTCACCACTATCTGCATTTCTCTGTATTTCCAGTATCTCGTAATATTCTAAATCCAATTTGATTCTCTTTCTTGTAGTTTTTGAGAGCACCTTGGGTTATTATAGGTGCCCTTTATATATGGAATTTTATCGAAAAAGAAGTTTTTTATCAATAGACTTGTTAAGATACATTAACAAATGATTGAGAAATGGTTATAGATAAAGTTTTATACTTTGGATATCAAAACTGATTTAAGGAGAAAAAGATGAAAAAGAAAATTTTAGTAGCAGCACTTGCAGTAAGTGCAATCATTAGTGCGACTTATGCTTATAGTGGCAATTCAGGGGTGCAAGGTATGATGAACGGACAAGTAGGTATGATGAATGGACAAGGAGGTATGCAACAAGGTATGATGAATAGGCAGGGAATGCAACAAGGCATGATGAGTAAGCACAACATGCAAGGCCACATGATGTTTCGAGGACATCGTGGCAATATGATGAGAATGTTTGCTAAGTTAAACTTGAGCAATGACCAGAAATTTCAAATTTCAATTTTAAGAGATGAGATGAAATTGGATATGAAAAAACTAAGAGGTCCAAGACAAAGTAGTAAGATTATGAAATATGTAAGCGAAAATGGCTTTGACAAAGAGGCATTTAAAAAAGATATGGACATAATGCATCAAAAAATGTTAGATTTGAAAGCAAATAATATGGAAAAAATCTTCAAAATTCTAACAAAAGAGCAAATCGCACAGTTAAAACAAAATATATCCAACTAATTAAATAAAGGCAGGGTTTCCCTGCCTGCTTCTAAAACATCATTTAAAACTAAAATGGTATAATAACAAACTTTGATACAAAAGGTTTGAAAATGATAAATGTGCTTATGATTGAAGATGATACTGAATTTGCAGAGATTTTGGCTGAGTATTTAGCAAAATATAATATTAAAATAACAAATTATGAAGACCCTTATCTCGGACTTAGTGCAGGGATAAAAAAGTATGATCTTCTAATACTAGATTTGACACTTCCTGGGATTGATGGACTTGAAGTCTGCAAGGAAGTGGTTGAAAAATATGATATTCCAATCATTATTTCTTCTGCTAGAAGTGATATAAGTGACAAAGTGATTGGACTTCAGATAGGGGCGGATGATTATCTTCCAAAACCGTATGATCCAAAAGAGATGTATGCTAGAATCCAAAGTTTGATAAGAAGATATAAAAAATCAAGTACTTCTAACGAAGCAAACGGTAACAATAGTGATAGTGACTTTAGAGTAGATGAAAAAAGACATCAAATTCTGCTAAAAGGTGAAGCACTAAATCTAACTCCGGCAGAATATGAAATTCTTTCTTATATGATAAAACAAAATGGCTTTTCCATATCTAGAGAACAATTAGTTTATAATTGCAATTCTTTAAAAGATAAAGGAAGCAAAAGTCTTGATGTAATCATGGGAAGATTGAGAATCAAGATTGGAGATAGTTCAAAAAAACCAAAATATATTCACTCTGTAAGAGGTATAGGTTATAAGTTGGTTGGATGAAGGAACAATCTTTAAGTACTAAAATCACCATAATTTTTGTTTTTTCCCTTATACTTTTAGGTATGTTCTTCATACTGCTACTAAAATATCAAGAAGAAAAAGATATAGAATACATGAAGCAAAGGCAATTTCAATCAGTAAATTATCTTTTCACTTTATATAAAAATAGTTACACTCCAAGAAATATAGAGGAATATTTTCACACATTTGGATTAAAAAAAGTAGATAATCCTAATCTGAAAATAGCAGTATTAAATCAAGGGAATGTGATTTTCAAAAAAACTATAAATTTCAATAGTTTTTCTTCAATAGAATATAACGACAGATACTATCTGTTAGTTAATAATATGATGGCTAGTGTTTTATTAGAGAGTAAAAGTATAAAAAGCAGCAATGAACAGCTTTGGATAGGTTTTGCCATTGCGTTGATTATATTTATCTCTATGTATCTTTCGATACTCAGAAGCATTTCCCCCCTAAAAGAGCTTAGTTTAAAAATTAGAGAATTTGCAAGCGGCAATATGAATGTAGATTGCAAAAGTGACCAAGATGATGAAATTGCAGAAGTTGCAAATGAGTTCGATAGAGCTGTGAAAAAAATCTCTGGTTTGATGAATTCTAGACAACTTTTTCTAAGAACCATTATGCATGAGCTAAAAACTCCAATTGGAAAAGGTAGAATTGTTTCAGAAATGCTAGAAGACGAGCGTGCTAAAACCAGATTGATTGCGATATTTGAGCGACTTGATATATTGATAAGCGAGTTTTCTAAGATAGAACAACTTGTCTCCAAAAGCTACGCACCAAATTTTAAAGAGTATAACCTTGTATATATATTAGAACATGGCATTGATCTTTTGATGCTTGAGGATAGGAAAAGGGAAGAGTGCATAAAAGTTAATTTAGAAAAGAAGAAAGTGATTTTAGCTGATTTTGAACTACTTGCATTGGCTATGAAAAATCTAATGGATAATGCAATAAAACACAGTACAAATCATAGCGTTAGTGTGAGAAATGATAAAAATTCAATAATATTTGAAAATGAAGGCGAAAAACTTCCTATGTCAATAGATGAGTATTACAAACCATTTGTGTCTGGAAATCTCAAAATTGGCTTGGGCTTAGGTCTTTATATTGTTAAAAACATAGTGGAATTACATGATTTTTCTCTAGAGTATAAATACTTTGAAGATAAAAAAATACACCAATTTAAAATAATAACAAAGAAGGAAAAAATGGTATGAAACGGTTGGAAAAGTTCAATAATTTGGTAGAAGCATTCCAGTCAATTCCCACTGTTGGAAAAAAATCTGCTTTAAGATTTGCATATCATTTAGTTTTAAACGATACCTATCTAGCTATGAAATTAGCAAATGCGATAGAGTCAGCTGTAAAATCAATCAAAAAATGTGAAATATGTGGAGCTCTAAGCGAAAATGAAATATGTGAAATTTGCTTAGATGAAGAACGAGATGCCACAAAAATTTGTATAGTTGAAAATGCAAAAGATATCCTGGTTTTGGAAGAGCATAATTTATACAGTGGTAAGTATTTTGTGTTAGAAAATTTAGAAAAGAGTAGTTTGGAAAAGTTAAAAAATGTAGCAAAGGACGGAATAAAAGAGATGATTTTTGCTTTGACGCCATCTCTTTCAAATGATGCTGTAATTTTATTTATAGAAGAGCATTTAAAAGAAATACCTCTAAATTTTACAAAAATAGCTCAAGGCGTTCCGACTGGTGTGCATCTGGAAAATGTAGACATGTTATCCTTGGCAAAAGCTATGGATTTAAGGGTTAAGATTTAGATTTTAAGATATTTGACATCTTAAAATCTAATTTTGTTTAGTTCGAATTTTTTGCCTCTTCTAACATATTGTCCACTAATGAGAAAAGCTCCATGCTTGCGTCTTCTGCATCTTGAAATTTATCTATTACTAAGTTAATATCGCTTAGGCAAGTTCCTGTTTTTATGCATTCTAAAGCTTCTTTTATGCTTGAATGCACTTTTTTATGAGGGGTTTGAATCTTGGAATAATTAGCAGTTGAGCCAAACACAGCATGACCTTCGCCATTATACCATTTACCAAACCTACAGTTTTCATGAGATATAACATCTAAATCTTTTTTATCAAAAACTCCTTTGTATCCATGCACTTTAAATAGTACATGGTCAAGTTTTGTTAATGCTATAAAAATATCATAAGTTATATTTCTGGTATCTTTCTTGATTTCCTCTGAACTTTTTACCAAATTTATAAACTCTTCTTTAAAAATATCTATTTTCTCAGCTGAATTAGTTGCGATTTCTTCCATATTTTCGCTTTGAGAAACCATGCTGTTCGTATTTTGCTTTAATTGATTTATATTTATTTCTACTTCAGAAGTCGCTTTTTGAGTTCGCTCTGCCAATTTTCTAACTTCATCTGCGACAACAGCAAATCCTCTTCCGTGTTCTCCTGCACGAGCAGCTTCAATAGCTGCATTTAAAGCTAAGAGATTTGTCTGGTCAGAGATATCTTTTATAAGATTAATTACGCTTGATATTTCATCCACGCTGTTATTTAAATTTACAGAATTATCTCGTGAATTATTCGACGCTTGACATATGTCTTCCATGCTTTGGAAAAGATTGCCAGTGTCTGCTCGCATTTTTTGCACAATAGTTGAAGTTTGATTGTTGAGATTATTTATCTCATCTAATTTATTAACATTTTGCTTCAAGTTTAATTGTAAATCTTTTATGTTATTATTACATCCATCCATTAATTTTACAGTTAAACTAGTTTTTAGAGAATTTTCAGCAAGCATATCTTTTGTTTCTTTTTTTTGGACTTGTAAAGTATTTAGTAACTCCAATTCTGCTTCATAGTCAATTAGTTTTTTCCTTAACTCACTATTTTCTTGCTCTAGTTCTACACGCCTATTCGAAGATTTTTTATTTCCAAACATATCTTTGTTCCTTTTCACTGGTTTTGTATTTTACGGATATAAAATTAAACGGTAAATGATATTATATCTTAAAATAAGAGAGAGGGGGGGGGTAAATCCTTTAAATCTTAGGGTGAATTTCTATCTTTTTAGGCTCAAAAAGCTCTGTCGCTTTTTTTATAAAAGGGTTATTTAAAATTTCATTTGCATCTATTTCATCTTTACCTTTTTCTATTTGACTAGCGATACAACTACCAGAATTTTCACCTTCCCATTTATCTTCTATTGTTTTTTTAATTGGTTTTTGTGTCAGTTTTACTTCTGTTTTTTGTTGACCCTTCTCCATTTTGATTGTGGTGTTTATGCCAAAAACAACTTGAACAAAATGTTTTATTATACTAGATGCATGTCTTAGTGTTTTTTTGCAAGACTCATCAGCGCTAGAGCTTAATACCAGTGTCTTGTCGTCAAATTTCACAAAGGATATGTATTTTTCGAAGCATATTCCTGTATCTAAATTTCTGTCTTTTAAAAGAGTGATTAATCTATCAAATTCTTTTTCTGCACTTATATTAGTTTTTGTTTTTTCCCGCGGCATGGTCTCTTTTGTTTTAACTGTTTCTACTGTTTCTTGTTTTTTTTCAACTGTTGGTTGTCTAAATTTTTCGCTTTCCAAATCTTCAATCATTTCTTCGATTGTTTTAATATTTGTGGCTTCTATCATTTTGAAAAAAACCAAAGATAGGACAAAAATATTATCTGCATTTATATAAAGTAAATTTTTTGCTTCACTTAAAATTCTGAAAAATCTCTCAGTTAGAAGCGTTGAAAATCTACTGTCATTGTCAAAAAAAGCAGCTTTGAGATAAGCTATAATTTCATCTAAAACTACTTCGCATTCATAAGTCTCTAATTCTTTTAATATCTCAAGTATCTTTTTTTTATCCTTGGATAAAATAATATCAAATATAAGATCTAATTGTTTAGGATCTAATAATCCCAACATTGAAGCGATACTTGGAGCAGTTACATTCCCTTTTGAGAAGATTATAGCCTGGTCTAGTAAAGTAAGTGTATCTCTAAGAGAACCATTTCCTGCTCGACTTAGCATTTGTAGCGCTTCTATCTCATAAGTAACATTTTCCAAATTTAGTATATGAGAGAGATGGTTTACAACATCTTTTTCGCCAATTTGTTTAAACCTAAAATGCTGAGTTCTTGAGAGAATAGTAGGCGGAAGTTTTAGAGGATCAGTCGTTGCTAATATGAATTTTACATAAGGAGGAGGTTCTTCCAAAGTTTTTAAAAGAGCATTAAAAGCTTCTTTTGTCAACATGTGGACTTCATCAATGATAAAAATCTTGTATCTTGCTAAATTTGGCTTGTATTTTGTATGTTCTATCAATTCTCGTATATCATCAATCTTTCTGCTACTCGCCGCATCCATCTCAACTATATCTATATGTCTATTTTCATTTGCCATTTTACAGTTTTCACACTCTTCACATGGAGTGGAACTTGAACCTTTTTCGCATATCAGAGCTTTTGCAAATATCCTAGCGGTAGAAGTCTTGCCACTTCCCCTGAGTCCAGAAAACAAATAAGCATGTGAGAGCCTATTTTGATTTAATGCGAGTGTCAGAGTTTGAGTAACAGAATTTTGACCAATTAGCTGATCAAACGACTTAGGACGATATTTGAGTGCAAGTACTTGTGACAATTGAAAACCTTATATATATTTTATGACATTATATCTTAAAATAAATTAGAGATAAGCATCGATACTCCATTAGCTGCCAATGATGACTCTAGAATTGCAAAAGATTCTTTTGAAGGTTATGTTGTTTGTTATTATTCCACCCCAAAAGTCAAGACAATAATTTTTAAAATTTAATTTAATTTCTCTATTTATTGATAAAAATCTCTGGAATTAAAAATGTCATCAAGGATAATAAGGATTTATTGAGTATAATTACAATATGAAGTGCATACATTCAAAAAAGAACTTGGGTTTATGTGCTAAGGTTGAGATAGTTATGTTTTTTCAGATAAATCTTACCACTTTGTGTCTATTTTATTATAAAGGAAATGTAAGATCTATTATCATAATTCTTTTAGAAAGATAAGATATGAAATTTATACACTTAAGCGATACTCATCTAGTTGCCAATAAAGGCAGTCTTCATGCCTCTGATCCTATATATAAACTTCGAAGAGCCGTACAGAGTATCAATAAACATCAAAACGATGTTGATTTTGTTGTCATTACAGGTGATTTAACAGATTCTGGAAGCCTTGATGCTTATAAAGATTTAAAAGAGATATTAGATGATCTAGTTGTTCCATACTATTTGATTATTGGAAACCAAGACAAGAGAGAGAATTTTTTCAAAGTTTTTGGCGGTTTGTCTGATTATGAAAGCTCGTATGCTCATTTTAGCATTATAAAAAATAATTCACTACTACTATTTTTAGATACAAAATTTGGAGATTTGCATGATGGCGGTTTTTGTGAGGAGAGGTTTGAGTGGCTTAAAAATAAACTTGAGAAAAACTCACAACTTCCAATTTATATATTTATGCATCATCCTCCATTTGAGATATTTCAAGAACAAATGGATGCTATCGGCTTTGGTCCAAAGAAGAGATTTTGGGAGATACTGTCACAAGCAAAAAATATAAAGCATATATTTTTTGGACATGTTCATCTTTTGATAAGCGGTTCTTATAGAGGTGTTGGTTACTCAAGCGTTAGAAGTACAAACCATCAAGTAGCTCTTATCTCTAAAGATAAAGGATTTTATTTTAACTCTAATGTGCAACCTACTTATTCTATTGTGCATGTAAAGGAAAATCAAGTAAATTGTGTAGCACATGAATATCTAATTGAAGAGATTACATATCATAATTTTGTTCCTATGAAAAAACAGGATGACACCAAGTGAATTTTCCTTATTTAATTCCTGTGCGTAAAAATGAATTTATAAATTGTTTTTGAAAGATTAAAAACGCAATTAGCAAAGGAGACACCGAAATCAAAGTGGCAGCAGATATAACTGACCACTGTACTCCAGATTCTGGAGCTGCAAATATGGCAAGTCCTACTGTTAGAGGTCTGACATCTGTTGAATTTGAAACTACTAGAGGCCATAAAAAATTGTTCCAATGATAGCTTATCGAAACAAGTGCATATGCTAGATAAGTTGGCTTTGAAACTGGTATATAGACTCTCCATAAAACACCCATCAGCGAACAACCTTCAATCCTTGCTGCATCGTCTAGTTCTTTGGGAATTGTTTTGAAATTTTGCCTTAATAAAAATATACCAAAAGCTGAGGCCATATATGGGATACCTATGCCCAAAATCGTATCAGTTAGTCCAAGGTTTGCTAATGTTTTATAGTTTTCCATTATTAGGATTTCAGGTACAACCATCAACTGTAATAACACTAAAAAAAACGCAATATTTTTTCCATAAAAATCAATTCTTGCGAAAGCATAAGCTGCAAGTGTACATATTACCAATTGAGCAGATATTATGAGTGTTACTAGCATTGTTGTGTTAAACATATAGCGAAGAAATGGAGCCTGACTTGCTGCAATTTTAAAATTTTCTAATGTCAAAGGGGCAAATAAATTAAAATGTGTCGCATATTGTGAAGAATGAAAGGCTGCCCAAAACGCGTATAGCAAAGGTAAAATCCAAAAAAATGCTAAAAGCCAAGCTCCAGAAATTCTCAAGAATTTAAAATAATCTATTTTCATCTATAATATACTCTTTTCTCAATTAGTTTAAAACTTAATAGTGACAAAACTACAAGTATAAGAATCAAAACAACAGTTAATGTAGCAGCATACGAATAATCAAAAAATGAAAAAGCTGCCTCATATATATAGTACAACAAAAGATTTGAAGCATTATTAGGTCCGCCTTTTGTTAATATAAATAGTTGATCAACTATTTTAAAAGCATTCATTACTGCGTTAACCATTACAAAAAAAGTTGTAGGCATAAGAAGCGGAAAGGTTATCTTCCAAAATGATTCCCGCCTTGATGCCCCCTCAATCTTTGCAGCTTCATACAAATCTTTTGGTAGTGATTGTAGTGCTGCTAAATAAAAAATCATAAAAAAACCTGCTTGTTTCCAAATAGCCATAACCATAAGTGAGCCAAGAACTGTATGTGGATTTCCTAGCCAATTAACTCCGCTAAATCCGAAATATGCTGTTATTTTATTGATTAATCCAATTTCAGGTGAATAAAAGAATAGCCAAATATTGGCAACTGCAATCATCGGCAATATCGTTGGAGTAAAATATGAAAGTCTTACTAAACTTATAGCAGACATCTTTTCGTTTACAAGAAGAGCCATAATGAGAGCTAATGCGATGGCAAAAGGAACTGTACCTAATGCATATATAATTGTATTATTAAGTGTAGTAATAAATACTTGATCGTTTAATAATTCTTTGTAATTAGCAAGCCCAATAAAATGTCTGGGCCTGATAATTGTTTGATTTGAGTAAAAAGAGTCTATAAAAGTTTTAATAGCTGGAAAGTATGTAAAAAGCCCAAGCAGTGCAAATGCAGGTAGGGTTAATAACCAGCCATAGATGTTGTTCATATTATAGGCTCTCACGATAAACTACTGATAATCTTTTAAAAGTCTTGTAGCCCCCTTTTGAGCCTCACTAAGTGCTTCTTTTGGAGTTTTTTCACCAACAAGGACAGCTTGAATGGCATCATCTAAAAGTTTTCTCACTCTTCCTGTTTGATATGTGGACAACTCAGCAGTTGCATATTTTAGCTGGTCTCTAGCAACTTTTGCGGGTGGAAATTCTTTTACATATTTCTCAAGAGCCTTAGTTTTATAGGCTGCAGGAGATATACCAATATATCCAGTTTTTATAGACCACTCGGCAGATCTTTTTGGGCTTGTCATAAATTTAATAAATTTTAAAGAAGCCTCTCTCTCCTTTGGTGTAGATTTTTTAAAGATATAAAAATTTCCACCACCTGTTGGGGTTCCTCTCATCTTTTTCGCAGGCAACATAGCAACACCAAAGTCAAATTTTGCAGCTTTTTTTACCACTGTTAAATTTCCAGTAGAATGCCACATTATAGCAGTTTTACCATCTAGAAAATTTTGTCTAAGTGTTCCCCACTCGATAGTTCCTTTAGGCATTGCTCCGTATTTGTGCGACAAGTCGTACCAATATTGTAATGCTTCAACAACACCTTTTTTATCAAAGAATGTTTTTTTACCATTTTTACCCATTAGAACTTCACCATTTTCTTTAGCTAATGCTCCAAACATCCAGTAAGGATAACCAGTTGACGGTATCATAAGTCCCCATCTGTTTTTAGTTGTAAGTTTCTTAGCATCATAAGCTAACTCTTTCCAAGTTTTTGGGGGCTTTTCTGGATCTAGACCAGCTTGTCTGAACATGTCTTTATTGTAATACATTACAATAGTTGAGCGTTGAAAAGGAACTCCCCAAACCTTGCCTAAAGTTGTGCCATTTTCCATAAGTGCTGGATAAAATGATTTTAACCATTTTTTATCTTGTTTTGTTTTAGCAATATCAGAAAATGAAACAATAGCATTTTGTTCTATCAAATCATATATGTCTATAGAAAACATTACTGCGAGTTGCGGAGGTTGATTTGATCCAAGAGCTGCTAGAGATTTTATCCTAGCATCATTGTAATTTCCTGCATAGACTGCATTTATGCTAATATCTGGATTTGCTTTTTCAAAATCTCTGACCATAGAATCAACTATCTGAGTAAGTGGCCCACCAACTGCCACAGGATAGTACATGGTAAGTTCTGTTTTAGCAAAAGCAACTGAAGAACCAAATAAACCAGCTATCGCGATTGTTGTAATCACAGCTTTTTTTATATTTTTAAACATCATATCTCCTTATTGTGTGTTTGAAAGATTTTTTAATCTTTGACTTTTTGAGTCGAAAAAATGTATTTTCTCCTCATCCCAATTCACCCAAACTCTATCACCAATTTTATATTTTTTTATATCTTGAACTCTTGCTAAAAACTCAGTATCACTGCCTATTTGCTCAAATTTAATACCTACTATCATATCGCTTCCATGGTAATCAAGAAAAAGTATAGTTCCAGGAGTTCCATGAGAATCTAGGTTTACTCTAACATCTTCAGGCCTAATTCCGAGGTAACTTACCTCTTTAGCGATAGGGTTTGAAAAATTTTGCTTCAACTCGTTTTTAATTTTAGTATCAATTTTGATGATATTCATAGGAGGTGTTCCTATAAATGTGCTTACGAAAATAGTTTTTGATATGTTGTATAGTTCGTAAGGTGTTCCTTGTTGTTCGATTTTGCCTTTATTTATTAATATGATATGATCCGCCATGCTCATAGCTTCTGTTTGGTCATGTGTAACATAAAGAACACTCATACCAAGTTTTTTCTGCAAAGCTCTTAACTCTATTCGCATACCTCCTCTAAGTTTTGCGTCTAGATTAGATAAAGGTTCATCCATAAGACACAATGAATGACCAGAGATAATAGCTCTTGCAAGTGCGACTCTTTGTTTTTGACCGCCTGAGAGTTGAGATGGTTTACTGTGCAAAACCTGTTCTAAATCCACTAGTTTTATAACTTTTTCCAACTTTTCTTCCCGAACACTTTTTCTAACTTTTCTAACTTTTAAACCAAATAAGATATTTTCTTTTACATCAAGGAAAGGGAATAATGCATAAGATTGAAAAACCATAGAGAGTTCTCTTTTGGATGGAGACTCATGTGTTACATCTTTTTCATTTATCATAATTTTTCCAAGATCAGGCGTTTCTAGCCCTGCAATCATTCTAAGGATTGTAGATTTTCCGCAACCAGAGGGACCAAGAAGCACAGTAAAAGTTCCTTCTTCTATAGAAAAACTTATTTCATTTATAATTTTTCTATCACCGAAAGATTTTGATATATTTAAAACTTCTAATTTATTCATGTGCATTTTCACTTTTGTTTAAATAAAACTTAATATGTGAATAATACTCCTAATTTAAAGTCTTGTCAAATCGCCATAGCAATTAAAAACTAAGCTAGAAACCATAAAGACGGGTAATATGAGAAGAGGTAAGTACGCAAAAAAGCTTAGAGAAGCAAGAGTTCAACTTGCTTTAAATGATAAAAAATTAGTATTAAAAGTTTAAAAATTAATAATGAAAATTATGATAATTTCAGCAAATATGTATCATAGGGTAACACTTTAATAAGAAAAATTATTTTTATAAAAATTATTTTTATATTTTGGGTAAAATATATCAAGACTATTGATTGCTATTTAAATAATGAAAAAGGAGAAAATGAAGTGAAAGTAATAATATTAGCCACAGAAGTTGGCTTAAGATTAAGACCGTTAACAAATACAAAGCCAAAAGGAATGATTAGAGTTAATGGAGTTCCTATTGTAGAATACCAAATACGAGCTTATTTGAAAGCAGGGATATCACAATCTGATATTATTATAGTAGTGGGATACAAAGCGAACTTTATTGATGATTATTTAAATAAAAATTATCCCAAAATAAAAATAATTACCAATAAAAATTATGATACTATGAATAATATGTTTTCTCTAAATCTAGCATTAAGTTTAATTGATAATGGCTCAATAATGCTTAGCAATGTGGATTATGTGTACGAATCAAAGATAATTAAAGATTTTATTCAGTGTAATCTAAATAATAGTGTAGCTTGTGATAAAGATTCATATACTGAAGAAAGCATGAAAATAGTTGTTAAAAACAATAAGATTTTAAATATTTCAAAACAAATTACAAAAGAGTATGCATATGGCAATTCAATAGGTTTATACAAAATAGATAGTTCTAATATAAATAAATTAATTAAAATTATTAAATCTATGATAAAAGAAGACAAAAATTTAGAGTTAGAATCAGTATTAGATAAATTATTTGAATCTATTGATTTTTATCCTTTTGATATGGGAGGTAAAAAATGGATAGAAATCAATAATTATGATAATTTATATGATGCAGAAATAAAGTTTTCAGATTTTTCTATAGAATCGAAAAAAGCATTAGTTTTGGATTTAGACGGTACTGTATATCTTGGTAATAAACCTATAACTAATACAATTGATTTTATCAATAAAAATAACAAGAAATATGATTTTTATTTTATGACAAATAATACATCTAGAAATCTTAGTGACTATGTTGATAAACTTAATAAATTTAGAATCAATACATCAATTGAAAAAATTATATCGCCCATCATCCCTTTAGTCGCATATTTAAAGGAATATAATATAAAAAATGTTTATGTAGTTGGCAATAAAAGTTTTCAAGAGTATTTAAAAGTAAAAATACCTGATATAACTTATACACCTGATAAAAATATATGTGAAGCTGTAATAGTTGCTTATGATACAGAGCTAACATACGAAAAACTCAAAAATGCTTCATTATTATTGCATAACAATAACATAAAACTATTAGCCACACATAAAGATATGGTTTGTCCCACAGAATATGGAGATATCCCTGATGTTGGTTCTTTTTTAAAATTATTGGAAATTACAACATTGAGAAAACCCAATATAGTGTTTGGTAAACCAAATTCTATTTTATTGACTTCTGTTCTTAAAAAATATAATAAAAATAAAATAGCAATAGTTGGCGATAGGTTATATACGGATAAAATTTTAGCAAATGATGCAGGAATAGATTTTGTTCTTGTGCTAAGCGGTGAGACAAAACGAGAAGATATCGAAAACTTAAATAAATTTCCAGAAGCGATAGTAAAAGATTTAGGAGATATTTTAAAGTTTAATTCTTAAAAATATAAAGATGACAAATATGGTGCAAGATTTAAAACCAAGAATATCTTTAAGTGCTAGCATATCAAATAATTTTAGTTTTATTTATCATTCCAACTGCTATGATACATAGTAACCCACCTATTATTGTGGTTAGTTTTGGTACTTCTCCTAGCATAAAATAACTTCCTATAACCGCCATAACAGGAACTAAAAAGATAAAAGAGCTAGCAAGGGCTGAACCTAGAATTGTGGAAGCTTTAAAGTAAATAGTTGTGGCAATTGAAGTTGCGATGATTGAGAGGAAGATAAGATTTGCCCAAAAATACCAATCAAAACTCAAAGACGCATATATTGCACTTTTGTCGGCTACTAAAAAACTAATACAAGTAGTAAAGAGATATACATAAAAGCTAAAAGTAAGAACTGGTACATAATTTTTAGCACCTGCACTTGAAAATGTTAAAAACGACCACAAAAATGCAGCTATTAAAAACAAGGTACTTCCACCATGGGTGAGCATTTTTGGATCAAATTCCCATAATCTCATGATAAAAACTCCACCAATTAAACCAAGAATTAATCCAAATACTTGATTTACATTAGGTTTCTTTTGGGCAAAAATAGAGGCAAGAAAAAATGTTATTATAGGATTTAGTGTTGTGACTAACACACCTCCAAGACCAGCTAAACCATGTTTTAAGGCTAAAAAAAAGAAAAAATTATAAGCAGTCACAAATATCGTTCCAAGAGCTATGTATTTAAGAGCTTTAAGTGAAAATTTAAAAGGCTGTTTTAAATAAAACATGATAGGAATAAGACCTATTGTGCTCAAAGCAAATCTCCAAAAAAGAAGAGTATATTCGTCGGTATAACCAGTTACAATTTTTGCAGTTGGCCAAGTCATTCCCCATATTAGCATGGAAATTATTAACCAAAATATTAAATTTTTATTTTTAGCCATTGCTTTGCTACTTCTTTTAAACCATCAGGATTTTCTGATGCAAATAATTTTAGTTTTGTTTCTTTTTTTGCACCTTTTATTTTTAAATTATCCTCCAAATATTCTACTATTGCTTCACCTGAGTGTATAAATATGCTTTTTGGAAAGTAAGAAGAGAGGGCATCATAGATGAGTGGAAAATGAGTACATCCAAGTATGAGTGCGTCTGGGTTATTTTTTAATTCTCTAAAATAATAATCCATAGTAACTTCTAGCACATCTCCATTAAACAAACCTTCTTCAACTATTGGTACAAAAAGTGAAGTTGCGAGAGAGCTTGTATTTAAATATCCATTTTGATTTAGTATTTTTTCGTATTTTTTGCTATTTATTGTAGCTTTTGTTCCAAGAATCAAGATATTTTTTGATTTGTCTTTTAGTTTTTTTGAAGTTGCAATTGCTCCTGCTTCTATAACCCCAAAGACATCAAAGGGAGCATTTGCTCTTAGCTCGTCGATAGCATAAGCACTGACTGTATTGCAAGCAACTATAAGTATGTCAATATCAAAATTTTTAAAAAATTCTAAGGCTTCAAGAGCATATCTTATGATGGTGTTTTTATCTTTTACTCCATAAGGAACACGAGCTGTATCTCCATAGTAAATAATTTCTTCAAATACTTTATGTTCAAGAAGACTTTTTACAACGCTAAGTCCTCCTACTCCGCTATCAAAAACTCCAGCTCTCATTATTCATTTAGAGTGGAGAGTAATTCTGCATTGTCGTTCGTTTTTAACATTTTTGCATACAAGAATTTTAGAGCTTCTATATCTTCCATTTGAGAAATTGCAGCTCTTATCGCCCATATCTTTTGTAAGTTTTCAGGACTCAACAGCAGCTCTTCCTTTCTCGTGGCAGACTTCATAACATTTATAGCTGGATAAATTCTTCTATCTGAAATATTCCTATCTAGAACTATTTCACTGTTTCCAGTTCCTTTAAATTCTTCAAATATTACTTCATCCATCCTGCTGCCAGTTTCTATTAGAGCTGTCGAGATGATAGTAAGACTACCGCCAAATTCCATATTTCTAGCAGCTCCAAAAAATCTTTTTGGTTTATGTAAGGCATTTGCATCAACACCACCACTTAAAATTTTTCCGCTTGAAGGGGTTACTGTGTTGTATGCACGGGCTAATCTTGTGATGGAATCAAGTAAAATCACAACATCTTTCCCCATCTCTACTCTTCTTTTTGCTTTTTCAATTACTAAGTTTGCAACTCTCACATGGTTTGTTGAGGGCATATCAAAGGTTGAGCTATAAACTTCACCTTTTACACTTCTTTGCATGTCAGTTACTTCTTCTGGCCGCTCATCAACCAAAAGGACTATGAGTTCGATTTCTGGATGATTAAACGCTATACCGTGAGCTAATTCTTTCATAAGTTCAGTCTTACCACTTCTTGGAGGTGCGACTATTAGACCTCTTTGACCTTTTCCTATAGGAGTAAATAAATCAAGCACGCGACCTGTGAGTCTCATGGGATTGTATTCCATTTTTATACACTCTGTCGGATAAACTGGAGTTAAATTTTCGAAAAGTGGTCTTTTCCTGCTATCTTGTATGGGAAGGTAGTTTACCGCTTCTATTTTTAAAAGTGCGTAATACCTCTCTTGATCTTTTGGTGGACGAACCTGACCTGTTACGATATCACCAGTTCTGAGTGCAAATTTTTTCACTTGAGTCGCGCTTACATAAGCATCATTTGCACTATCGCTAAAATTTGAATCAGTTGTCCTTAAAAATCCATAGCCTTCATGCGTAATTTCTAAGATACCCGTAAATAATATAAAACCACCTTTGTTTACTTGAGATTTTAATATCTCAAACATAACATCTTGTCTTTTTACTTCAT
>CAZYTB010000019.1:0-28066 GCA_964650375.1 uncultured Campylobacterales bacterium
ATAATATCTCCAAATGAAATGAACTTTTCAAATATTATAGTAGCACCGATGACATTAACAAATAAGGACTATCCAACAAGAGTTAAAATAAAAGATGATAGTTATGTAGTATTAGACCAAATAAGGACTATTTCTATTCAAAGAGTAATTAGTAAAATAAGTTTGAAACTTACTAAAAAACAAATAAAAATTATCAAAGATACAATAAAAACTATGTTGGTAGATTAGAAAGTAATATTTAAGCAGTACACGAAAAGATAAAATAATTGATGATTTAATAATAGTTGCTCAATGTAGATACCGTTATTAAAAAGCAGAGCTAGTTTTACTTTTTAGAGGGCTTGGCCTATTGAAATTTCAGACAAGAAGATTACAATCCTTTTTTATTTATAACAACCATAATAGTTTTCAAGATTATTCTAAGTTCTAAACCGATATTCCAGTGTTTGATATAGTATAAATCATACATCAGTTTTTGTTTTGTATCTTCGATATTTTGTCCATACGGATAATTTACCTGTGCCCAGCCTGTTATGCCTGGAGCTACAAGATGTCTCTCGTGATAATATGGAAGTTTATCTTCATAGTTCTTGACCAATAAATTCCACTCAGCTCTAGGACCTATAAGATGCATTTCTCCCCTTAATATATTCCACATTTGTGGTAGTTCATCTATTCGTGTTTTTCTCATAGTTTCACCATATTTAAAAATTCTTGTATCGTTTTCTCTTGTATATAGGTCATGATGAGAATCTTCATTCATTGTTCTAAATTTTATACATTTAAAATCTATACCATTTTTACCAACACGATTTTGCTTAAACAGTAGTGGACCTGGGGACTGTTTTTTTATTTTATCTTTGCTTATTAACATGATTGGCCAAGAAACAAAAAAAAGCAAAAATACACTGGTATAGTCTATGACTCTTTTTTGAAAATGTTGCCAAGGAGTAAATGGTTTGATTGTTACAAGATAATGCAAATCAGTTTGATCACTTGGTATGTAACACTTCTGGAGATATTTTTCTAGAAAAATCTCGATACTTGTTATATTGATATTCTTTTCAAATTGAAGTGATGTTAGGTATGCTATAACTGCATTTTCAACTTTTGCCCTCGTATTTAAGACTATAGTTGTAATTTCATCTTTGGATATCAGAGATTGAATCTCTTTTATTACTTCTTGTGGACTTTTATCTGTATATCTTATTGTGCTTAACTCATGATTTTTTTTGTTCAATCGCTGTTTTTCTAGCTCTGTGAATTTATATTTTCTTCCAAGTATCAACATATTTAGTGCTCGCTATATTAAGATTTAAAATAAAATTATAGTCCCATTGGTATCTTTTGTCAAGCAAATTTATGTTATAAGTTAATTCTAAATTTGATATAATGTAATTGATACATACAGAAGGATTTATATACTTATGATTAAACTTTTTTTAACTACTGTTCTTGTTACTATGTCGCTAATTGCGAGTGATTTGTTTGTGCAAAAAGGTCACTACAGTGTCACTTATGACTACTTAAAACTACCAGCAAATGAAAAATTAGGACTTTTAGGGACTAGCTATCTTTATGATTTTGGCGATGCTTACTTGGGGTTTGGGATTTATAGTGCGGTTTCTGGACATAGAGGAGGGTTTTTTACTGGCGGGTTAGAGGCTGGGTATAAGTATAAAATGACAAACAATCTGTCTTTGGATGCAGGTTTATTTGTGGGTGGCGGTGGTGGTGGAGCTGCACCTCAAGGTGGTGGGCTCATGGTAAGACCACATGTAGGACTTCTTTATGATGTTTATGACTACAAGATAGGGCTGGGTTTTAGTAAGGTTAAATTTCCAAATGGAGATATAGATAGCAATCAACTATATGTGCAATTTGTCATTCCATTTGAAACAATACATAAAAAAAATACAAACTCTCCAATGATAATAGATGATTTAGAAGATTATATGAAAAAAACCGGTAAAAATATGGGCTGGAGTGATACATATTTTGCAGCAACAGTACAAAGATATATGATACCTGGTGGCGTAAAAAATACCTCTGGCATTACTATGAAAAAAGATATAGATTTGGTTGGTTTTGAGTATGGCAGAAATTTTAATAAAAACATCTTTACCTTTATGGAAGCAGCAGGTGCAGCAGGAGGCGGTACAGACGGATATGCTGAAATGCTTGGTGGGGTAGGGTATAAAAAAGCATTTAATAGAAAATTTGGTACCTATGCAAAAGTAGCAATAGGAGCTGCCGGGGGCGGTAAAGTTGATAGTGGTGGCGGTGTCGTACATAAAGAATCAGTTGGATTATATGCCGCGTTAAATAGAAGATTGTCTCTTAGTGCTGAGCTTGGACATATTGCTGCAATTGACGGTGACTTTAGAGCTACCACATTAAAATTTGGATTTAACTTTGGATTAAAATCTTTATCTATAGGAGAAAATCTTCACCCTTTAAATACTTATGAAAGTTTTGGAGATCACGAGTGGAATTTGAAGCTTTCAAATCAAAGATATTTTAGTGACAAAAGTATTAGAAAAAATGGAACTGACACTTCCTCTTTAAGTCTTATAGGCTTTGAGATAGATAGTTTTTTGGATAAACATTATTATATTATTGGACAAGCACTTGGTGCATATAGTGGTCATTCTGGCGGTTATGCTGTTGGATTGGTTGGTTTTGGCCAAAGGGTTGCTTTTAGAGAACATATAAATCTTTTTGCAAAAATGCTTGTAGGTGTAGCTGGCGGAGGAAGTGTTGCTACGGGAAGTGGCTTGATATATCAGCCTATGGTAGGAGCAGAGTATAAGATAAAGAATAGTTTTGGAGTCCAAGCATCATTTGGCAAAGTAAAAGCCATAAATGGCAACCTAGATACTATAGTGCTTGATATCGGATTTTCTTATAAATTTAAATCCATAGATTAGTCGGCTTTATCTTCTTTTTTGTCATTTTTTAAAAATTCAATAAAAAATACTCCGAAGATGCCCAATATTATAGAAGTTATAAAAGCTACTATGACTATAAGTCCTCTTTTTGGTTTATCTTTATCTTTTATATAAGCGACTTCCGGTTTTGTCATCTCTTTGACTATGTAAAATTCACTAGCAGATGAAAGTACTCTTTTTTGCACCAAAGCTGACATAAGTTGGCTTATCTGAGCTTTTAGTTCTATATCACTTATGTTTGCTAGTTCATTTCTGTAATATTTTAACTTTTTATTTATATCAATCATATCTATTTTTCGAAGATAATTTGTTGATTCATTAAGATATATTTCTAGTAGTTTTTTTGCTAAAAATCTGTCTTGAAGGGTAACGCTTAGAGTTATGGCACCACTCTTTTTATCACTACTTATAGAGATATCTTTCTGTAGTTGTTTGATAGTGTCGTACTCTATCTCATCTTTGCTTCTAATATCTTTTTTATCAGAATGAAAAAGATTATATAAATTTTTTATACCCAATGCAAATACTAGGTTTTTGTCCATATTTTTTGGAGATAATTTTTCACTAAGATTGTATTTTTCGACAAGCATTTTTTGAAAACCATAGTTATTTATAATGGTATTTAGCGAATTATATGCATCCATACTACCTCCGCCAATATTAACTCCTGCGATACCGGCAAGAGCTGAGAGTCCACCTAGATTCATGCCTTTTGACTGCTCTTGTGGAGCTAAAACTACTGAAGATTTGTAACTATTTGGAATACTAAGCACATAAATTATCGTAAGAGTTGTGATTATAAAAGTGAAAATTATAATCTTGTATTTATTTGACCAAATCGTTGCAAAAAGTTCTCTCAAGTCTATCTCATCTTCTTCTATACAGTTTGCATTTGCATAAGTATCTTGCATATTACAATACTCCTACTGAATGCATAGCGGCCACTGTTAGTGCAAATTGGTAAAATATTGATGATATGTCTTTTGTGATTTGAAGACCTGAGGATGTTACTAATTCTTGAGGCACTACTACACTATCTCCTCTTCTTATTATATGAGTTGACTGATCACTAAACCATCCATTTTTGATTTTCTCTGCACTTCCGTTAGCATGCACTACAAATATATTTTTGTCATCTGCTCTTTGGGATAACCCCCCAGCTTTTTTTATGTAATAATTCACATCATTACTCTCATAAACTATGGCAGTAGGACTCATAACTTCGCCAACTATCAGTATAGTATCGATTTTAGAAGGCACGGTTAGTATGTCTTTATCTTTTAAAACTATATTTGATCTGCTTTTCGTAAATTCTTTTAGATTATTTTCTAATTTTATGGAAATTCTTCCTATTGGTTCCAGACTTTCTGCTTCAGCGGATACCTTGTCTATCATATTTGAGATTTCTATCAAGTTAACTTTTGCATTTCCCTGCCCAAGATCATTTGGAGCAGCACTAAGTGCAAGAGCTTTTTGTTTCAGCTCTAGTATTGATTGTTTTTGTCTTTTTCTCTGTAATTCTTTTATAGATTCTCTAGTAAAAATAGCACCATCTAAAAAAGCATTTTTTGTATATCCTCCAGCCCTTTTTATGACACTATTTAATTTATCTCCTGCTTCTATGACATAAGTACCAGGAAAATTAACTTCACCTTTGATGGTTATAGTCTCTCTATTTCCCCAGTTTGGAATGGTGTGTATATTTACTTCATCATAGTCTTTGAGTACAAATTTATCTATATCTTGAAATGGAACTTTTATGAGTTTCTTCTCTCTTTTGTCGTTTTTGATAAAATATCTAACAATCTCAAAATAATTTTTATAAGCTTTTTGGGTGAAGCCACCAGCTGTATCTATAGCTTCTCGTAAAGTCATATTTTTGTTTAGAGAGTATTTGTTTGGTATATTTACTTCACCAGAGATATTTACAGTTTTTATATGGTTTTGTTTATAATAGTCATAAATTTCAATTTGGTCAAAGGGGTAAAGTTTATAGTTTTTAGCCTGCTTTCCAGTTATTATAGTTGTTTTTGGCATAAAGTCTTTTGTATTGTAGGTAGTAACTTTGATTTTGTTGAAATTATCAAAATAAGAAGTTGTGCCAGCCATGGCGATGAGATCATCTATCTTGATATTTTTATAATATCTATATTTTCCAGCTTTTATGACTGGAGTACCACTGATAGTTACATAAGGAGTTATGTTGCTGTTGTATTTATTAAATATATATATCTCGTCGTCATTTTTGAGTCTTATGTCGCTTTTTCCATTTAATACATCTGCTAAATTGAAATTTTCAATCTTTTTGTCTAAATCTTTAGTATTTCTTTTTAAAAGGGCATAAGTAAATAGAGTATCATCTAAAAACACACCTTTGAGTGAAAGTTTGGATATCTCATTTTTTAAGAGTTTTTTTAAGCTTCTATCTTTTCCTAGTTCTTTTTCGCCAGGTCTTACGACATTGCCATACAAGTAGATACTTTCTTTGTGAGTTTTGCCTATCTTATATACATAAATTTTGTCGTCATTTAAAAGTTTGAATTTTTTTGTATCTTTAAGATCAACTTCTATCGTCTTTAATTTTTCATTATCCACATATCTTTTTACTATAAATCCAAATTTACTGGCATTGGACTTTATCCCACCAGCGTATTTCAGTAGATTTTGCAAAGTTTCATTTGGTTTTAGCTCAAACTTTGCAGGATTATTAACTTGCCCATCTATAGAGACTATCTTATCTGCTTTTGGTATAAATACTGTATCATTTGATCTTAGTATTATATTCATACCTTCATCACCGTTTTGTAAAAGTTTATAAAAATCGATAGAAGCTAAAATCTTTCCATTGCGCTTGAGTATCACATTTCTTAAACTTCCTGTTGGTTTTACTCCATGAGCTGCAATCAAAAGATTTTTAACAGTAGATAGGGAATTTATATTAAATACACCAGGTGCAACAACATCACCAACCAAATTGACTTGTATGGTTGAAAAGTTAGCTATATTTACAACTATGTTTGTGTTTTGATAGACTTTTTTTAACTTTTCTTTTATGTATTTTTCAGCTTTGTCAAATTGCATTCCGACTACATGTAGAGGACCATATTTTGGAATATCTATATTTCCGTTGTTATTTATTTCTAAAGAAAAATTGTCATTTTTAGCACCATATATCCATATAGACACTACATCTTTATAACTAAGAACATAGTAACTAGGAACAGGGAGAGAAGAGGTGTTTAGTTTATTTCTGTTTTTAAAAAAGTTTATGCCGTATCTAGTTAGGTTTTTTGTATATTTTATAGATTGTTTTGCTTTTACTTCTTTTAGGATTATATCGTTTTGTTTGTATTGCAGGGGATTTATAAAAACACTACCTAGATTATATGCCCTTTTTTCAATAATTACATCGGCGATTTTTTTTTGAGATTTTAAATTATTTGTTGCTTTTTTAATAGTAGTTTTATTTGTTGTGTTGTTATCTGTTGTGTTGCTGTCTGTTGTTCCGATTTTAGATAAAACTTTACTTTTACTTATTCCCAATTTTGCCATCTCAGCTTGAGCCGCTGGAGTATTTAAAAGTGTCGGATTAGCTTTTATAGCACTGATGGCTTCATCTTGTGAAATCTGTGCAAAGGCAAAGGAAAAACATAAGCTAGCGATTAAAATAAACTTTCTTAACATAAAAAACCTCTTTTTATAAAAAATTAAGCTTACATATTAGCTAAAATTGGCAAAATAACATATTAAATCATTAAAAGAACTATTCCGAATATAATCCTATACACTCCAAAACCAACAAAAGTAAATCTTTCTAAAAATGATAGAAATAGTTTTATTGTTATAAAGGCAACTATAAACGATACTACAAATCCAACTCCAAGTGTCAAGATATTTTCACTTGAAAATTCATGATAGTGTTTCAAAAGATCATATCCACTCACGGTAAGCATCACAGGAAAAGCCAATAAAAAGCTAAACTCTGCACTTATTTTTCGATTTAATCCTACTAATAAACCGCCTATTATTGTGGCACCTGCACGACTGGTCCCAGGTATGAGTGCAAAAACTTGGGCAATTCCTATCCATAAAGATTGTTTATATGTTACGGCCTCTACTTTTGTTACAAAGTGTTCTTTTTCTTTGTAAAACTTTTCAACTATGAGAAAAATAATACCGCCAATTATGAACATTATAGCAACTATTTGTACTGAGAAAAGTTCTTTTATTTGGTGTCTAAATATAAAACCAACTATCACCAAAGGAAAATATGCCACCATAATTCTTTTCCAAAGTTCTATTTTTTTTAAGCTGAACTTTTCTTTATAAACTGCTACAACAGCTAATATCGCAGCTAATTGGATGATAACTTCAAAAGCTTTTGTATTTGCATCTTGAGACAATCCTAAAAATTGGCTAGCTACAATCATATGTCCAGTTGAAGAAATAGGCAAAAACTCTGTAAAGCCTTCTATGATACCAAGGATTATTGATTGAAATATATCCATTACTTCATTTCCTTTAATTCATTATTTATTTTTTCAAATTTTGCTTGAGCTTCTTCTAGTGTAAGCCTGTTTTGCTCAACAACCTCTTTAGGTGCATTTGCTGTAAATCTTTCATTGTTTAGCATTCCGCTAAGTTTCATTATCTCTCTTTCCAGCTTAATTTTTTGATTATTTAACCTTTCTATGATAGGCGTTAAGTCGATATTTGCAAGCGGTATATAAACCTCTAAATTATCACTAATATCGCTAGCGGAATTTGCTAGTTTTTTATCTATAAAATCAATATTTTCCACTTTTGCAAGCAAGTTGATATATTTTATGGCATCTTTTAGAAGCTTTGCGTCATCAAGTTTTATGGAAGCTTTCTCTATCTTTTTATTTCCCATCTCTATGTTTGCTTTTGCTCTTCTTATGCTCACTATTGCTTCTATTACTAACTCAAAAGTTTTTTCTATATTTTCATCTCTTTTGCCAATCTTTGGATATGATTTTACCATTATTGATTCGCTGTTCTCTAAGTTTGTGCCTGAGAGTTCTTGGTATAAAAATTCTGAGATAAAAGGGGCGATTGGATGAAGTAGCTTCATAGCTTCTTTGTATATGCTCCCAAGCTCTTTTATACTGGATTTGTCAGCCTTGCTAAGCTCTATCCCCCAATCACAAAACTCTCCCCATAAAAACCTGTAAAGTGTAGTTGCCGCGTCATTAAATCTGTAACCATCAAAGTAGGCTCTAGTTTCTTTTGTTGCCACCATAAAACGGCTGTACATGTAAGCTCCAAGTGGAGTTTCGATTTTTAAATCTTTTAAATCTTCAAATTTATCTTCATTCATCATCAAAAATCTTGAAGCATTGTAGAGTTTGTTTGTAAAGTTTCTTATTTGCTCTAGTTTTTCACCACTTAGTTTTATATCTCTTCCTTGCACTGCTAAAACTGCAAGAGTAAAACGAAGTGTATCTGCACTAAATGCCTCTATAGTGTCAAGTGGATTTATAACATTGCCTTTAGATTTGCTCATTTTAGCGCCAAATTCATCTTTGACAAGTGCGTGAAGATAGATATCTTTGAAAGGTAATTCTTTGAAAGTATGCTCACCTTGAAACATCATCCTGGCAACCCAGAAAAATAGTATATCAAAGCCTGTGATAAGAAGTGAATTTGGATAAAACTCGCTCAAGTCATCTTCAAACCATTTTTCACCTTTGAGTTCATCACCATTTCCCCAGCCAAGTGTTGAAAAAGGCCATAAACCAGAGCTAAACCAAGTATCTAAAACATCAGGATCTTGATAAATATTTTTGCTTTTACATGCAGGGCATTGTTCTTGTGTGTCTTCCTCGCTCGCCCACTCGTGAGCGCAATCAGAACAATAAAATACAGGTATCTGATGACCCCACCAAAGTTGTCTTGAAATACACCAATCTCGAAGCTCTTTCATCCAAGCATTAAATGAGTTTATCCAATGAGCCGGATAAAATTCTGCTAAATGTTCATTTACTTTTTTAATTGCTCCCTCAGCTATCTCTTTTTTTACAAACCATTGTTTTGAGATATAAGGCTCCACAACATTGTGACAACGGTAGCAATGTCCTACTTGATTTTCATAATCTTCTATTTTTTCTACAAAACCATTTTCTTGAAATTTTTGCACGATAGGTTCTTGTGCCTCTAAGCGCTCAAGCCCTTTAAAATCTCCACAGTAGTCATTTAAGATGCCGTTTTCATCAAAAATTGTGATAAATTCCAAGTTATGTCTTTTACCGACTTCATAGTAATTTATATCGTGAGCAGGAGTTACTTTTACGCAACCTGTTCCAAAATCTATATCTACATGTTCATCTGTGATTATTTCTATTTCTCGCCCAATCAAAGGAAGGACTACTTTTTTACCGATTAAGTGCGTGTATCTCTTATCATCAGGATGTACCATGACAGCGGTATCTCCAAAGTAAGTCTCAGGTCTAGTTGTGGCTACCACTAAGTATTCATCAGAGTCTTTTAAAAAATATTTGATATGGTAAAGCTTACCCTTGTTTTGTTCATATTCTACTTCTATGTCGCTTAGTGCCCCATCATGTGTGCACCAATTTACCATATAGTTTCCACGAACGATTAAGCCCTCGTTATAGAGATTTACAAAGGATTTTTTCACTGCATTTTTAAGTCCTTCGTCCATCGTAAATCGCTCACGACTCCAAGCAGGGCTGATTCCTAATTTTCTCATTTGATGGACTATCTCGCCACCACTGATTTTTTTCCATTCCCATACTTTTTTGAGAAATTCTTCCCGTCCGATTTCTTCTTTAGTGATTCCCCTTGCCAAAAGTTGTTTCTCTACAACATTTTGAGTGGCGATTCCTGCATGGTCGGTTCCTGGTTGCCAAAGTGTTTTAAAACCGTCCATTCTTTTATATCTTGTGATTATATCTTGCAAAGTAAAAGTGAGAGCATGTCCTATGTGCAAACTTCCTGTGACATTTGGCGGCGGCATCATGATGCAAAAGTTTTTATCTTTTTTTTGAATATTTTTATTGCCATTTATTTCAAAATATCCTCGCTCTTCCCATATCTTATAATAGTTATCTTCTATGTTTTTAGGATTATAAATTGTACTAGTTTCACTCATGATTATCGTTGCCTTGTAATTTTTAACGCGATTATACTAAAAAGGTATTGAAGAGTCGATTAATTGTCTATTTTTTAAGTATTTTTGATGTAGCATATTAAGAAATATATTTGGATAAAGGGTTTTTAATAGAAAATATCTCGATATCTTTATGGATAGAAAAATTAATAATTATAAAGAATATGCGTTAGCTATGATAGATATAGATTATTTCAAAAAAGTAAATGACACTTTTGGGCACGATTCAGGAGATAAAGTCTTGAAAGGATTATCCGATATATTTAAAAGCAGCATAGGCAAAGATGATACGGCATATAGATTTGGAGGAGAGGAATTTATAATCTTTATGCCTCACAAGGAGCAAGCATTGGAAACAATACAAAAGATAAAAGATAAATTTGAAAATACAACATTTGAGTTAAATGGCAAAAATTTAAACAAAACACTAAGTGCAGGTATAGCATACTTTAAAAATGATGGCGTAACTCCATGGCAAATTATAAAGTACGCAGATGTAGCGATGTACGAAGCAAAAAATAGTGGAAGAAATAGAATAGTTTTATATGAGGATATAGAAAAAGGTAAAACAAATCTGAAAAATGATGGTGAGTATTGAAAAGAGTAAGCAAGTGGTAAAAAAAGTTAAACTATTAACCCTTACCCTTTTTCTTTTTTTACTACTCCCATTTTCAATATACGCTAGCACTCCCATCGCCAACTATCAAATGGACTCTTGTTCATGGAACGGCACAGCAGGAGAAGTAAAAGATAATAGCACTGACGGAATAAACAATAGTGGAACTATCACAGGTTCTACAGTAAAAATAACTAAAGATGGCAAAATATACAATGCAGGATTATTTAACGGTGGTGCTATAGATATTAATGATCTTAATGTTTCAACAACTTCCGGAGATAAAACAACTGTAGCCTTTTGGATGTATTGGGACGGAACAAATAGTGTAATGCCTTTTGGTTGGAACCGATATGATTTATGGTTTTATGATGGTAAATTTGGGTTTAATACATCTGCTGGTGACATTTATGGAATACCAGATTCTAGTAGTCTTAAAAATGGTTGGCATCATATAGTCGCAGTTTTTACCAATGGTGACTATACTCAAAATAAATTGTATATTGATAAAGCCAGTCAAACTTTAACTCAACAAAGAAACTCTCAAGCAAATAGTTATGCATATGTTAACTCAACTGCTCGTATTGGAGGATGGACATACAGCAATGGATATCGTTTTAAAAGTAAAATTGATGAACTTAAAATCTGGAATGGTGAACTAAGTGCATCTGCTATTAAGAGCATGTATGATAATGAAATGAATGGTAAGAACTATGATGGAAGTACGAGAGTTTCTACATGTATAGAGCCTATTGCAAACTATAGCATGGATTCTTGCTTATGGAATGGTACAATAGGAGAAGTGATAGATGATAGCAATAATAGTTTTGATGGAACTGCGATAGGTGGAGCTAGTACAGAATCAAACACAACAGTAGGTGGCGGAATATGCCATGTCGGTAACTTTATAGCTTCAAGCAAACAACATATAGAAATTCCAAATTTTCCTAAAATAAGTGGTTCCAGAACTATTACAGTTTGGATTAAAGTTAAAGATTTAGCAATAGGCGGAAGAATATTTGCAGATGATAGGAATAATCAATCAGGAGATTATGCTCTCTCTTATGGAGACCCAGGAAGTGGAAGAGTAAGATTTTATATCAGAGGATTAAATGCAGTAAGTTTAGATAGTGATAATGTTATAGTTGCAAATCAGTGGTATTTTGTAGCTGCTAGATTTGATAGTATTGGCATGAAAAAATATTTGTATATTTATGACTCATTTGGAAACCTTAAAGATAGTGTAAGTCAAACTGTAGCTGGAACATTGAATTTTTCGGAAGGTTTTGCTTCTATTGGCGGTGAGCCTAGTAGTGGAAATGAAGCAAATGGTGCTCAATTTGACGGCAATATCGATGAAGTTAAAATTTTTGATAAAGTATTAATTGATAATAAAATTAATCAAATTTACAGCAATGAAAAAGATAAAAAAAATTATGATGGAAGTTTGCGTAGCTGCCCTACATGTTCCCCTCCCATCGCCAACTATCAAATGGACTCTTGTTCATGGAACGGCACAGCAGGAGAAGTAAAAGATAATAGCACTGACGGAATAAACAATAGTGGAACTATCACAGGTTCTACAGTAAAAATAACTAAAGATGGCAAAATATACAATGCAGGATTATTTAACGGTGGTGCTATAGATATTAATGATCTTAATGTTTCAACAACTTCCGGAGATAAAACAACTGTAGCCTTTTGGATGTATTGGGACGGAACAAATAGTGTAATGCCTTTTGGTTGGAACCGATATGATTTATGGTTTTATGATGGTAAATTTGGGTTTAATACATCTGCTGGTGACATTTATGGAATACCAGATTCTAGTAGTCTTAAAAATGGTTGGCATCATATAGTCGCAGTTTTTACCAATGGTGACTATACTCAAAATAAATTGTATATTGATAAAGCCAGTCAAACTTTAACTCAACAAAGAAACTCTCAAGCAAATAGTTATGCATATGTTAACTCAACTGCTCGTATTGGAGGATGGACATACAGCAATGGATATCGTTTTAAAAGTAAAATTGATGAACTTAAAATCTGGAATGGTGAACTAAGTGCATCTGCTATTAAGAGCATGTATGATAATGAAATGAATGGTAAGAACTATGATGGAAGTACGAGAGTTTCTACATGTATAGAGCCTATTGCTGATTATCAGTTTGAAAATTGCTATTATAATGGAACTGTTGATGAAGTGAAAGACTCTAAAGGTTTATATAATGGTACTTCTATAAATAGGATGATTAGCAAATATGACTCTGAAAAAGATGATATGTTTGGAAGAGTTGCAAAGTTTAATGGAATAGATCAGAGAGTTAAACTTAACAATTTTCCTCATTTAGATACAAGTTTTACTATTACGGCTTGGTTTAAAACCAAAAATCCAACTCAAATGGCTCAAAGGATATTTATAGATGACGATAATTCACATGGTTATGCCTTAAGTGTTGGTGATAATGGAGTAAATATTGTAAGGTTTTACAATAGAGCAAACGGGAATGATGTCTTGGATACTTCAGGAGTTGTGCAAGCTAATACTTGGTATTTTGTTGCAGCTGTTATGGATGTAGAAAGTAAAACAAAATATTTATATTTGTATGACATAAATGGTACATTGGTTGATGAAGTATCTAAAAATATAGATAAATTTCCTTTGCAACAATCAACAAATGATGTATATATAGGAGGTGTTAGGTATAGCAATAACACCACATATAGCTTTAATGGATTTATAGATAAAGTATTAGTGTATAAGCAAGTTTTAAATAAAACACAAATTGAGAAAATTTTAACAAATAATTTAAGCAAAAAACAATATAACGGTGCAGATATGCCTAGATATAAAATTTGTCCAGTAGCAAATTATAGGCTGGATGATTTGTGTAATTCTGGCGGCGCTTCTTTTAAGGTAGCTGAAAGTACTGGCTCTAATTTAGATGGAGTTATTAAACCAGATGGCGATGCTTTGATGTCTAAAAATGCAAAAGTTTGTTCAGGCGCGCAGTTTAATGGACAAAATCAGTACATAGATATAAACGATAGTGATGTTTTGGACAATACTCAAACTCTAACTACAACAGCTTGGATTTATCCAACAGAATTAGCGCAAACAAATGGCACAAATGCAAGAGGAATTTTTTCTAAAAGAAATGGTTATAGTGGAAATTCACAGTATGCGTATGGTGTATTTTTTTGGAATGGAAATAATCTCTCTAGTACAGAGGCAGCTATTTATGTAGATATTGATTCTCAAAACGACAGAACCTATTCTGCAGGAAAAATTAAAGTAAATGAATGGACTCATATAACTATAGTTTTTGATGGAAGATTGCCACAGAATGAGCGAACAAAAATATATATAAATGGTTCTCTTGATTCTACCCATAAAGAGACAAGTAGTTTTGTGCCGGATTATTCTTCAGATTTTTATATAGGAAACTTATATAGCGGAACTAGTGAACTTAAAGTTTTTAAAGGCATCATGGATGAAGTGAAGATTTATGACCAGGCATTAAACAGTAGTGATGTCTCTCAGCTTTTTACCAATGAAAACAATGGTCTGGATTATACTGGTGTTCAGAGAAATTGTGTATGTCATGAAACTGATAAAAATGTAACATTTAATGCAGTAGACAGAATTGGCGGATGTTTTAATTGGGACAATAATATACAAACTAAAATAATTAATGACAATATCAATTTGACAATTCTAGCAAGAGATGAAAATAACAGTGCAATTAAGGATTCTAATATCACCAAAGTTGAATTATTGGATTATAAGGATACTGGATGTTCAAATTTGATAAATACAACAGAAATTTGGAGCGGTAATCATCAAACAAATGATCTCTCAAGCGGGTGTTTCGAATTACCACCTTTTACATATAATAAAGCCACAAGATGTGCTAAAATTCGTATTTATGGTAAATATACTTCAAAAGATATAAACTCTACCGGGACAGATAATTTTGCAATTCGTCCTTTGAAATTTGGTGTGGATTTTAATACTACATCCTTTTATGCAGGTGTGCCATTTCATATGAATATAAATGCTGCAAAATTTGGTGGTGGCAATAGTTTCGACTATAATGAAACAAATGGTACTTCATTTAGTTTTGACATGAATGATTCAAATGCAACTTGTGTGAGTGGAGTTTTGGGCAATTTTCCAAATCCTTTTAAATTTGAAAATGGTAATATCTCGTTTGATACAAATTACAGTGATGTCGGAGCTGTAAAATTTAACATAAAAGAGATAAACGGAAGTGAGTTTGCTTTCGTTGATGAAGATGATACAAATGACGATAAGAGATTAATTGCTGAGTATAACACTTCTATAACAGTAAAACCATATCAATTTGCCATAGTTGATTATGATTTTAAGAGAAATCCAAATCAAGATTGGCGTTACATGTCAGATGTGTTAGATTCAAATATAAGCATATCCTTTAAAGTCCAAGCACAAAATAAGAATGGGCAAGTTACTCATAAATTTGATGGAAAATGTTATGCAACTGATGTTAATGTAAGTATAGATTTAAATTCAACAAGTAATGATGGAAATGTAAGTTATTATAAGTTACTAAATAACATCCCAATATATGCAAACGATAGAAATTTGAGTGATTTTAATCTCTCAGGCACTATTAATGATCAAAATTTTACAGATGGCAATAGCTCAAAAGTCGTCTATGTTTTAAATGTTTATAGGCAATTTAATAAGCCCAAAAATCCACTCGATATAAATGTAAGCGATATAAATACAACATATAATATAGATACAAATGTAAAAAATATAGGACTAATTCCTGATAACAACGGCAGTCAGTTTTATTATGGTAGAGTAAAAACAAAAGATATAAATACAAATAAACAAAACACTATCTATAATTTAGGGCTGGAAGTGTATTCTACAAACAACAACAATTACACTAATGGATTTCATCAAAATAGCCTAAATTGGTATCAAATGCAAAAAGATAACAGTACGGCAATGATAGGATTTTATCCAAAAGTTGGTTTTACTATGCAAGTAGATAAAAGTGGTCTTAATAACATAACTGGCACACAAAGTACAATTTCTGGAATAGTTAATTTTGACATCATAAACAGTTGGAATAAAACAGATAGCGCCTATATACATGTAAAAATTCCAAAGTACTTATGGTATAGTGAATATAAAGATTATAATGACAGCAATAACAGTGATTGTTCTGCTCATCCTTGTTTTAAATACAATTATTTTTTAGATAATAACACCATGAATATAAAAAGTGGTGATTTTAATGGTACAAGTATAGGAAGCGATTATAATGCATCAAATGTGGTCAAAAAAGGCGTAAAGGTGTTTAGATGATGGAATCATCTCTTGCCATAAAGCAAAGCTTTAGTGCTAGGAATTTTTGCAGAGCTTTGCTCAGTAAAAAGGAGACAGTTAAATGAAACGAGGGTTAAGTTTAATAGAACTTATCTTTACTATTGTAATTATTGCTTTGGTTTTTACTGTTATCCCAAAAGTTATCTTATCTCTAAATAAAAGTGATAGTTTTATTATACGCCAAGATGCATTGTTAAATGGTGTATCTATGCTTCACTTGATTTCAAATCTTCCATGGGATGCTAATAATACAAACTCAAATGATATACTACATGTAAGCCTCAGTGCAAATCCAAAACTTGACTGCAATAGTTTAACTCATTATAGGATTGGGGGTTTTGTAGGCTCAAGAAATTGCGAAAACAATCTATTTGCCAGTGCTATTTCAAACGATGGAGTGAGTGATTATCTGCAATTCAATGATATAGATGATTTTAATAATGCAGATATAAATGCATCATATTATGGGCTACATGTAGAGGTAAAATATATAGATGACAATATATCGTATTTAAGCAATAAAGCCATTATTGTTTTAAAGCCTTATTTAAGGCCATATACTACAAACTTAAAAATGGTGGATCTAAATATAACTTACCAAGGCAAAAGAGGCAAAACTGGAGGGCAGATTTCACAGTTTTCTTATGTCTCTTCAAATATCGGTCAAGTGCTGCTAAATAAAAGAGTATGGAAATGAAAAAAGCCTTTACTTTAGTAGAAGTTATCACCACTATCGTAATACTTGGCATTCTCTCAGCAGGAACACTGGTTTCGATTAAACATCTTTATATCAGAGTTGCAAAATCAAAGACAATGGGTGATCTCTCAAGCGATTCACAAGTGGTATCTAATCAAATATCTTCATTATTATATGATAGAGTCCCAAGCACTGTTATAGGATATAAAAAAGATGGATCGTTTAGTACAATTTATAATTTAAGCTCAACTTACAGCATAATTGAGTGGATAGGATTAGCAAGTGAGAGTTTAAAAAGTGGATATTATAGTGGTTTTATAGATTTGAATGCTTCAGATAAAAACACTTTAACATTGGCATCTCCAAACATAAACAAAGTTGAATTAAACAATGTCATGATAAACAAATGGGGCACCAACTCTTCTGATTTAGCACTAATCTTTGCAGGAAGTTTTGATAATGGCTCAATCAATCTCTCAAATGATTTTAATAATTCTTTTGGCTGGCATGGAAACACTTTTAATTTAATTTATAATATAGCAGCCATAAATAACAACAGTATAATTTTATCTACAACTCCGGATGTGATATATGAGAAATATTACTTAGTAGATAGTGCTTACGCCGTAGCAAGAGGCGAAGATGTAGATTTGAACGCTACATGTATAAAAGATTTGAATCAAAGTGACAACAATAACACTCTGTTTCTATTTTACAATTATCGCCCTTGGAAAAATCAAACATTTTGCGCTGATCCAAATGGAGTCAACAAGGATGGAAATGTAACGATTCTTTCAAACAATGTAAAAGGTTTTGAAGCTGGTTTGATAAATGACAATATCCAATTTAACCTATCGTTGCAAAAAGAGATAAGAGGAAGCGACAATAATGTAACTATCTCAAAACAAAAGGTTGTGTTTTAATGCGTAGAGGTTTTGGGCTACTTCAGGCACTTATGATTATCATCTTGGTTAGCGGTATATTAATTGTTGCTATGAAATACGCAACTGTTTCGATAAAGCAAACAAGTGATATATACGCGAAAGAATCGGCCGAGCTTTTTTTAAACAGTGCAATAGAGATGAGTCTTTTAGCGATAAGTGGATTTGACCGAAATAGTACAAATGGTTGTTTGAGTGAAGTGAATATAAGCTCACTGGATAAAAGATTTATAGCCGACATAAATATAACTGATTATTACTTGGTAAAAGATTCAAATGATAGCATTGCATGTAAAGCAGGTTCTGGTTATATAGTACACGATATCACAACAGAAGATTCTCAAGGTATGGTTATGTTGGCAGTTACTGTGGAAACGAATGCAACTAATCCTAAAAACAAAGGAAAAAATATAAAACTACTAAAAAGGACATTGCAAAGACCGTGAAAAAAGTTAAAAGTTTAACCCTGACCCCTAATGCTTTTACGATGGTTGAACTGATATTTGTAATTATACTTGTGGGCATACTTGCCGGTATTGGCTCAAACTTTATGCCTGATAATAGACTTTTAAATGATACAAATTTTTTAACTTTGAAGATAAAAGAAAAACAAAGAAATGCAATCGGATATGATATTAACGGATTTGCTAAGCCTTGGAGCAAGGAAAATAATCTTACATGTATAGACTTTAATACAACAATTCTAGAAGAAGAAGACTCACATACACAAAAACCTCATAAGTTTAACTCAGCCATAAGCGTAGATGCAAACCGCACCTTATGTTTTGATGAATATGGAAGACCATATCAATCGGAACGACTTTTGCTTAAGATTTTAGATATAAATGTAACATATAATCAAAAAGTAAAGCAACTTTCAGTGATGCCAATATCTGGTTATGTTATAATAGAAAAATAAAACTCAAGGTAAATTTTGTAATGGCAATAAACCCAACAATTCAGTACATCAATCCAATTGATTCATCCTTGATTTCATATGATGGAAAGAATTTTAAAAATTTAACCAAAAAAGAAAACCTGTACACAATTTCGCGAATTTTGTATGAAGACATCATAGTTTACAGTTTTAAAATTCCATCCATTCAAATAAGCGATGATTTAAGTTCGCTAGTTGAAATCAAGATGTATGAAGAAGCTGGTCTTGATGTAAATAAAAGCTACAAACTTACTTATATAATTAAGAAATTAGATTTTGATGAGATGGATTTGATTGAAGCTTTTGCCATAGATTTGGATAGGTTGAGGGATATTTTCAAGGATTGCATAAAAAAAGTAAAATATATCGACTTTCTAACTCTCCCATTTTTCACCTTTAGAACTTTTTATACAAATAAAATACTGACAGGAAAAAATGATATATTTGTTTATATCGATGAAAACGAAGCATTTTCGAGTTTTTATAAAGATGGCTCTTATATATCTACAAAATCAATCATAAACTTGAGTGAAATAGTAGAAAAGTTAAACGCAAAAGATATACATATAAACATTAAAGAATTGTCTGATACTCTAGTCAACAAAGGATTTAATCAAGATTTATATGAAAGAAACGAGAGCGATTTGTTTAATTCTCTTGAGTCAATATTTTCTGATGTTCTAACCAAGATAAACAATGTTGCTATGCATAATAGAAATATATATGGTTTTGATAAGATAGATAGACTCTTCTTCAGCACAAGAGAGGGAAGGATAAAAGGATTAAAAGAATTTGTTGGCTCTTTTGGTTTAGCAGATGTTCAAGTTCTTGATTTTAATCTTTTTAGAGAAAAACAAGAGAGCGGTTTTTTGGATAAAATTACAGCAAGTTATGGTTTGGATAAATTTAAAGAACACTCAAATATCCAAAATGTAACTATATTTAAAAGAGCACCATCTTTTTTTAGAACAAAATTTGGTAAGCTAATTTCAAGTGCTGCAGTTTTGTTTATAATTTTGTTTGGTATATTTGCATACTTTTATCTTGATATTCAAAATTTAAAAAAAGAAGAAAATATTTTGCAAAGCAGATATAATATACTGCAGCAAAAAGCAAAAAAATACAAAGTAGATATAAGCAAAAAAATAAATGAAATATCAAAAACAAAAGAAGAGATAAAAAAACAGGAAATAGTATTTAAAAATATAAAAGCAAGCATAGACAAGTTGGAGCAGATGAAAGGGAAAGACAATAGATATATTAGCTTTTTGGCAGTTGTAAATACTCTTTTGCAAAAATATGGTTTACACACTAGAAGCATAGAGCAAATCGGAAAAAAGAGTATGGAAATAGAAGTAGTGACTGAGTATAAAAGTCGTGATAAAATAGCAAATTTTTTGAAAGCCTTGATAGAAAAAGGTTTTGTTGATGTGAAAACAAATGAGATTAAGCTTGATAATAAAAGTTATATAAGCAAGATAGGGATTAGTCGTGAATAGCATAGAAAAATACCTCACAAATACGCCTAAGAGACAAAAATACCTTGTATATCTCATAATTTTAGGTTTGATGATTTATATTTTTGTGCAAATATTGACGCCGATGCTTAATACTAAAGAGACTCTTGTCAGTAGTATAGAAAATTTACAAGTCAAACTCTCAAGAAATTCTTTGAGTAGATTAAAAAAACAAGTAATTACAAAAAACAGAGAACTTTTAACCCTAAAATCAAAACAAGAAAAACAAAAAGAAGAGATAGATTATTTAATATCCGGTCTTTACAAACTCAAATATGCATTTTATGACAATAAAGAATGGGCGCAGAGTATAAAGAATATACTTAAAAACTCATTGAGCAGAAATTTAAAAATAGATTATCTAAAAAGTATTGATGTTAAAGATGAAAAGAGCAATAATATTTTGAAGAAAAAAAGAAGTTTAGAGATAAGTGGAAGCGGAAATTATATAGATATAGCAGCTTTCATATCTTATATTGATAATTTAAACACACTTTTGCAATTTACTAAAACAGATATAACTCTAAAGGATAAAACATTAAATTTTAATCTTTATATTGACATGTATGGGATTGGACTATGAGATATCTTTTAATTTTTTTAACTTTAATTTCTTTCTCATTTGGTGATAATTTGGCTGTCAAATTGGATAATTTGATTAAAACTAAGCAAGTTCAAAAAGTGGTTATTTTAAAATATGATCCATTTTTTATAAAAAAAGATACCATAAAATCATATAAGAATAAAGAAATGATTACTAAAAAAATACAAGTTAAACATTTGAATTTAGTAACTATTATAAACAATAAAGCCTTTATAAATGGAAGATGGTTAAGCGAGGGTGATACAATTAATGGATATAAAGTAAAAAATATTTATGCAAATAAAGTAGTTATTTTGAAAAAAAACAAAAGAGTTGTGTTGAGTTTTGAGCAGAAACAAGATATTCTTAAAATAAGGGAAAAATAAACATGAGAATTAGATTTATAGCATTTTTATTAGTAGTATTAACATCATCAGTATTTGCAAATTGTGAAAATAAATTTTTCTCTTTTAGTGTCAAAGATAGCTCAAATAGCAGTATAAGTACTTTGGATATATTGGAAAATATTACAGATGAGTGCAAGATGACTATGATATTTGAAGATAGTCTTGTTAAAGCTAAGCTTGATAAAAAATTAAATTATATCAATGTAAAAGATTTTTCACTTAAAGAGCTTTTAAACTTACTGTTAAGTGACAGAAATCTTTTTTATACTTTAGATAATAATCAAAAAATATTAAAAATTTCATATTTGAAAACTAAATCGTATTATATAGATTATGTAAGTTTTACAAAAAGAACCAGTAGCACAAATAAAACTATAAAAACAGGCTCTTCATCAGGAAAAGGTGGAGAAGATTCGACTACTATGGATTTTACCTCAGATTTTCAATTTTGGAACAAAATAGAAACTGAGATAAATAGCATACTCTCAAGAGAGGAAGGCAGTAAAAAACTACTTAGCAAAGCATTGATAAATCAAGATGCAGGCATGGTAACAGTCACAGGAACTAAAAAACAATTGGATAGGGTTGAGCAATATATACAAATTATGATGAAAAGACTTCACAAAGAAATACTCATAGAAGCAAAACTCATAGAAGTTAAATATGATGATAGTAAAACAAATGGTGTTGATTGGAGTAAGTTTCAACTATCCCTTAGTGGTTCAAGCGATGCTGCAAGGGAAAGAACTGGAGGAATTTTAACAAACGGTTTTGTAAAACCAAATTATTTGATTGGTTATAATTTTTCAATGAATGGGTTGATTAGTTTTCTAAAAACTCAAGGAGATGTAAAGATTGTATCAAATCCAAAGGTGATGACTTTAAATAATCAACCTGCTGTTATAAATGTTGGAACTGAGATAAATTACAGATATGACAATGGAAGTACTACAACAACTTCTAGTGGCGGCTCTGTTACAACTCCTAGCTATACAGCTGATTCAACATTTGTGGGCGTTACACTAGATATCACTCCTCAGGTTACAAATGATAATTTTATAATGCTGAAAATAAATCCGATAGTAAGTGAGATAGCAAAAGAACATATAAATGCTGATGGAGTACCATTTTTAGCTCCAGATATAAAAATAAAACAACTTTCATCTATAGTGAAAGTAAAAGATGGCAACAAGATACTAATAGGCGGATTAATTAATAAAAATAAAAGTGTAGTAAATACAAGTGTGCCTTTACTCTCTTCTATTCCTATTATTGGCAAAGCTTTCAAAAGTCATTCAAATGTTATAACCAATAGTGAACTTATAATCGTTCTTATACCTCATATAATTGATGTTAATAGAAAGCCAAGTTTGAGTGATTTTGATATAACAATCTCCAAAAAAGACAAATAATGAGAGACTATGTGGTCGCTAAAGAATTATTTAAAGATATAATTGATGCTAGCTATTATTTTGATAGTGTAAGTGCTGAGGTTGCAAGACATAAAATTGAAAATGCCATAGAGGAAAGGTATGCGCCATTAATCTTTTTGATAGGTGAGCCTGGCGTTGGCAAGAGTTATATATTGAGGTTGATAAGTGGTGAATTGGAAAAGAAGTCGCTGAGTATTTTTATAGATCATCCTTTTTTTGATAAGAGAGATTTATTGAAGATACTTTATGAGGCAAAAGAATTAGAATTTGATAAAGATATAAACTTCAACCATCTAAAAGAACAATTAGTGAGTGAATATAAAAACAGTAAGCATACAATTTTTATAGATGAAGCACAACTTCTAAATGAAGAACAGTTTGAGCTCATAAGGATATTGGGAGATACAAAGGTATTTCAATTTGTATTGTCCATGCATCAAGAAGAAGGAAGTGCGATTTTAGAAAAAAAGCACTTTAAATCCAGAACGAAAGTAGTGGTCGAATATGGCAGATTGCACCATAGTGAGGTTCGTAGATATATACAAAGTACGCTGCTTTTGGAAAATCATAGTGAAATTGCTCTTATGTTTTCAAAAAATAATGCAAAAAAAATAACAAAATATTGTAGCGGAAATTTTAGAACTGTAAAAAAATTCCTTTATACTCTTCTCTCACTTTTAGAATACGCGAAAAAAAATGGTCTTAGAAAATATGACAATATAAGCAGTTCTATTTTGCAAATGAGTGCATTAGAGATTGGAGTCTTGCATGACTAATAGAACTTTTGAAGACTTAGAGAGAAGAAGTACTAATCTAAATAGAAAAAAATTTGCAAAATGGTTTTTGTTGTTGCTTGCAGTTGCCGGGATTATTTTTTTAGTTGTTGCTAATTTTATGGGTAATAAAAAATTGATAAAACAAAAAATAACTGTAATAAAACAAGAAAAAATTGTACCAATTAAACCAAAACCACAAAAACAACAGCCAAAACCCACTTATAATACTATCTTGTTAAAACCAACTATTGTAATACCAAAGATTGAGAAAAAAGTGAAAAAAGTACAAGAAATATCAAAAGTGCAAAAACCAAAAGAAATCATAAGAGAAAAATTAAAGATTGTAAAAGAGCCAAAAAAATTAAAGATAGAAGTCAAGTCTTTGGACAATGAAGAGTCTTTACTGAAATCATATAGTGGTGATGAAAGTTTTAACTCTGCTTTAAAATTATCTGATTATTATTTTAAAAATAAAAAATACGAAAAAGCAATCTATTATTCAAAAAAAGCAAATCACTATAAGCCATCATCATTTAAGCCTTGGTTGATTTATGCGCAAGCTAAAATAGGACAAAACAAGAAAGAAGAAGCAATTAAGGCGATAGAAACATTTTTGTCTTATTTTAATTCAAACGAAGCAGAAAAATTATTGATAAAACTAAAGAGTAATAAATGATCAAAATAATAACTCTAGTGCTCTTTGTGTCAATTTATAGTTTTGGATATAGCACACAAGACATAATAAAGAACTATAAAAAAGGAAATTATAAGAGTGTCTGTACACAAAGTTCAAATCATATATATAAAATAAAAGATGAAGAAATTTTATCTTTGATAGCAGATGCTTGCTTGAGAGTTGATTCTATAAATCCTTTAGGAGATGTCGTAAAAAAATTATTATCAACTTCAAAATACAGAGAAAATGCTTCTTATTTTGCGACGATTTTACTACAAAAAAAGTTAATATATCAATTTATGAATGACGGAATTGATTTAAGCGATTTGAGACTTCCTAGAACTTCTTATGTTCTCTCCATTGTTTTTGAAAATATCGCAAAGAAAAATTATAAGATTATAGATAAAACTTCAAAAAAAATTGAGATAGATTTAGGTGTAAAAAAATATATAATTTGGTTATCAAAAAACAAGCCCCCCAAAGTATTTATAGATGAATACAAAAATGATAAATTATTTAAAAGACATTGGTATTTATAGGATAATGAAATATTCTATGCAAAGCATAAGCTTTAGTGAGAGGAATTTTGCTTGGACTTTGCCCAAACAAAAGGAGACATTAAAATGATCCAAAAAAAAGTTAGAATTGGTGATATACTGATTGAGAAAGGATTTATCACTCAAGAACAATTGATGTCAGCTTTAAAGGAGCAAAAAGATAGCAATTTTTCAAAAAAACTTGGAGAAATTTTTATTGATGAGGGTTATCTTAGTGAGAGAGCTTTCGTCGAAATCTTGGCGGAACAATTAGATATAGATTTTATTGATTTATATGGAGTTGAAGTTGATTTTAACTTGATGTCTAAATATTCGGTAAATTTACTCAAAAGTGCAGAAGCTGTGCCATTTATGGAAGATGAAGAATTTATACATGTAGCAGTCACGGATCCATTGAATTATGAATCTTTGGAGCTGTTGGAGCGAAGGATTGCCACTAAACCTATAAAATTATACGCTTCTTTAAAGAGTGATATTTTTCATATATTTGAAAGATTTGAAATCATTTCTACAACAAAATCCATAGTAGATAATATAAAAAAAGAAATAGCTTCAAATACATATAAAGCAGATAGCGAGCAAAGTTCTGTTATGCAATTAATTGAGCAGATTGTCAAAAGCGCTGTTAAAAATAACGCGAGTGACATACATATCGAACCATCAGGTTTTAATGTCTCCGTTAGAAGCAGAATAGATGGAGTTTTGAGAGAAAATTTTGTTTTTGATATGGATATATACAATGCGCTTTCATCGCGTATAAAGATTCTCGGAAATTTAGATATAAGCGAAAAAAGAAAATCTCAAGATGGAAGATTTTCTATGCAGATAAATAATAGTATATACGATTTTAGGCTCTCAACAGTGCCCACAATGTTTGGAGAATCAATAGTTATGAGGATTCTGGATCAACAAAAAATTCTCTTGAAACTTCGAGATTTAGGAATGGAAGAAGATAATATTAAAATTTTTGAAGAGATTTTAAAATCCCCATATGGCATTATTTTTATAACTGGTCCTACTGGAAGTGGAAAAACAACAACTTTATATGCAGCCCTAAATGAGATTAAGAGTATAGAAAATAAGATGATAACCATAGAAGATCCGATAGAGTATCAACTCCCTTTGGCTCAGCAAATACAGATAAATGAAAAAATAAATTATTCATTCGCAGATGCACTTCGCTCTATTCTGCGACAAGACCCGGATATCATAATGGTAGGTGAGATAAGAGATAGTGAAACACTTAATATTGCAGTTCAGGCTTCCTTAACCGGACACCTGGTTTTTACAACTTTACATACAAATGATGCACCAAGTGCGATTACTAGAATGATTCAAATGAACTTAGAGCCATATCTCATAGCAGATTCTTTGATTGGAGTTATGGCGCAAAGGCTTGTTAGAAAGATTTGTCCACATTGTAAAAAAGAGCATAAACCTACAAAAAAAATATTAGAAAAAGTTGAAAAATACTTATCAGAGGATTATAAATTTTACAAGGGTGATGGCTGCATGAGATGTGGTTTTAGTGGATATAGTGGTAGAACTATGATTAGTGAAATACTAAAAATCAGTGAAACCTTATCTCACTTGATTTCAATAAATATGAATAAATATGAAATAGCTAGAAAAGCAGAAGAGAGTGACGGTTTTGAGCCTATGATTATAGATGGTGTAAAAAAGGCGCTTCGCGGCATAACAACTTTAGAAGAAGTTTTAAGAGTTGCTAAGTAGGTATGGCGTGAAATATTTTGAGATAGAGTATATAAAAAATGGAAATAAAGAAAAAATAGTACTCTCATATCCAAATAAACTTGAAGCCATAAAAAAATTTAAAATAAAGGCTTTAGGGGTATTTGTGAATCTAAAAGAGATACCTGAGCCTATTTCTATTAAAATACAAAGGTTAATAAGTGTTATAAAAGAAAAATTAAGAGCAAGAAAAATTCCACTTGAACCATACATCGCATCTCTTAGACAAATCTCAACTATGTTAAACGCAGGTCTTCCTATAACTACTGCACTTGAAGATGTTATACGCACAACTGAGCATAAAAGACTAAATGAAATTTATACAACAGTTTTACTAGAGGTGGAATCTGGAATTGATCTCTCTAGTTCTTTTAAGATATTTGAAAGTGAAATAGGTGCTATATCTATAGCTTTGTTTGATTTAGGTGAAAAAACAGGAACTATGGATGAATCCATAGAAAAATTGGCTGATATTTTACAAGAAGTGCAAGACAATAGAATGAAATTAAAAAAAGCTACAAGATATCCTATTATCGTCATTGTTGTTATGATTGTTGCTTTTTCATTTGTTATTACGATGGTTGTTCCACAATTTCAAGCGATGTTTGAAGAGTATCATGCCCAGTTGCCATTCCCAACGGTGTTATTACTCTGGATTGAACACGCTATAACACAGTATGGTTTATTTGTTTTAGGCGGGGCGATAATTTTTAGTTCATTTTTATCTATTCTTTATAAAAGAAATGCCAAGTTTAAACTTTTCTTTGATAAAAATATGCTTAGAATTTACATAGTAGGGCAAGTGATATATCTTTCTATGGTTGGCAGGTTTGTGTATGTTTTCGACAAACTCTCAACTTCAGGGATACCCATCATAGATTCACTTAAAACTGCTATTGGTATAGTAGAAAATGTTTATTTAAAAGAAAGATTGAGTGAAATTATAAATGCTATAGAAGAGGGAAGAAGCCTAAAAGATGGTTTTGAAGATACAAAACAGTTTGAAGGCATGATTATTCAGATGATAAGCGCAGGTGAAAGTAGCGGCTCATTAAACAAAATGCTGGATAAAATTTCAGATATATTCAGAAAAAAATATAGCTACCTAATAGATAATGTTTCTACTATGATAGAGCCACTTTTGATAGCAGCAATCGCAGGATTTGTTCTCCTCTTGGCTCTTGGTATATTTTTACCAATGTGGTCTATTGCAGAAGCAGTAGGTGGAACTTGATGGAAGACTTGCAATTTGGAACTATCGGTGTGGCAGTTATTAGTACAATTATATTGGGTATTACCTTTTGGATAATTCATAAGATAACGAATATTTAGTTACATGTGAGGGTTGTAGTGGCGTAGTTGGTTGGTGTTGTTCCATTTATATCTATTAAAATTAAATCACCAGAAAATATTGTTTTGCCGTTAAGCGTACAATTCTTGTCGGCATTTACAAATGGAGCATAAATCCAAAAGTCATTTTTATCCGGTTTTCTTGCAATATCACCATTGGGGGCTTTTGTGTCATATCTGACACCATTTTGAGAGTCTGATGCAGGACCTGTAAATATAGATATATTGTGATCAATTGCATTTATAGTGTTTACTTTTTCAAATTTATCGTTTTTGCCCTTTAAAAGAGCTCCAAAGACATTACCATTTTTAGATAAATCGTTTGCGTATCCTT
>CAZYTB010000020.1:0-27937 GCA_964650375.1 uncultured Campylobacterales bacterium
GTCAGGTATTGATTATGAACTCATCTTGAGTTATTCTTTTACCTGCAATTTTCACATTATGCGCTCTAATTTTGTCTTTTTCTCGCACCGTAACTATGGCTATGCTGCTCTAAAAATCCTTCATTAGAGCACAAAAGCCGAAAATCTCGGTTCCAAACAATAACTCAAGATGAGTTCAATGTCCACAAGAAACTAAATTAGGGATGAAAAGACTTGTTTTAAGATTTCAGTAAACTTTTTGGAAACCATTTTTTCTTTACCCAAAAATTGAATTTCATATAATAATAAGCCATGTTTACATGCCATGACAACCAATATAGACCCTTTGCATATAAATAGGGTTTAACCTTGACAATTAAACGAAAAACCTTTTCAGGTGATCTTAAGAACTTTTTAAAAAGAGCAGTTTTCGAGCTCCGTAACTGATTGGGGCTGTAAGCCAAGCCCACTTTGTTTTCACCAACATTTTGGTAGAAGCCTTTCGAGAGGTCGTTAATAAATATAATTTTCTTTTTGCTTGTAAGAATACCGTTTCTTAACGCCATATTGGTCAAATACTCTTGCACCATTGTGTGCGAGTAATTTATAGACCTTAAGGCCAAGAACAATATTTCAAACTCTATCACCATATATTCTTGTACATTTTTAACGAGTTTGTCAAAAACATATTTTTCGTTTTCTTCGTGAAATTCAATGGTCTGTGGTGAGCCATTTACAATAGAATAGCCAAGAGTGCTACCGTGCGGTGCACCTAAAAGTTGCTCGTAGAGTTGGCCATTGGCTTTAAGAATATCGTCAGAAATACCATGACTGGGGTATATTGAAAAATTCAAACCAAATCGCTTGGTGTTGGGCTCTATATCATATATTTCCTTTAGACCGATGTAGTATCCAGTTACAGGTACTTCTTTATTAAGAAAATGATAAATACATTCTTGCATTGTACCGCCCCAACCTACATCTACCAAAGCGATGCCCTCTTTTTCAATATTAGTGTCAAAAGATTCTATATATCTATGAAATGCGTGTTGTTGATTTTTTCGATGTTTCTCATATTGTTCAATGAAAAGTTCGTTTTCACGTAGTTTCTGCATTATTACAGAATTGAAAAAGTCAGGTATAATTTGGTTGGAATCTATTTCTAGTTCATCAATCAATTTGTTTCTTAGGTTTTTGAGAATTGTAGCTCTTGGGTCAAAGTTTTTATAAACTCTATGACCAAAACCCATAAGCCTAAATGGATCATTTTTGTCTTTCGCTTTAGCTATGTATTTGTCTACATTATCTACGCTCCCCATCATTTCAAGTTGGCGAATCACTGATTCATTTGCACCACCATGTGCTCTTCCCCAAAGGGCTCCAACACCACTTGAAATAGCAGCATAAGGGTGAGCCTGAGTAGATGCAACAACTCTTACCGCAGTAGTGGAAGCATTTTGTTCGTGGTCAGCGTGAAGTGTAAATATAGTATCTAATGCTTCGATTTCAATAGGTCGTAATTCAACATAATCATGAGGGTAAGCCCTAAGCATATATAAAAAATTTTCAGTAAAACTTTTATTCAAGTCTGGATAAATTACTGGATGTCCCTTTGAGTATCTGTATGAAAAAGCTGCAATTGTCGGAATTTTTGCAATAATACGATGAGCCATCTCAATAACTTCTTCGGGTGAATCCATATCAAGCGAATCAGAGTAAAAAGCAGAAAGAGCTGCAACTGCGGAGGAGAGTATCGCCATTGGGTGCGCATTATCAGGAAATGCATCAAAAAGTTTTTTCATACCCTCATGCACAAATGATCTTTTTTTGAGTTCTAAATTAAAATCTGCTAATTGTGTTTTTGTTGGTAAGTCTTTATGCAAAAGAAGAAAAACAGTATCTAAAAATGTTTTTTTAGTCGCGAGATATTCAATGTCGTACCCCCTATACATTAACTTTCCAGCTCCACCATCTATATAGGTAATCCTAGATCTGCAACTTGCAGTCGAAGTAAATCCTCTATCAAATGTAAACATCCCAGTATTTTTATAAAAAGTTGATATATCTACAACATCTGGACCGATAGTAGGTTTTAATATGGGAAATTCAAATTTATTTCCAGTTCTATTGTCTGTGACGCTGATTGTCTCTTTGCTCATTCCTATTCCTTTAAATTAATTTTTCTATATATTACAAGAAGAAATATTATAAAAAGGAAGTTATATAAATTTATATTAAATTTTTATGTTATTTATAATTTTTAAACACAACCATATATTAAATTTCTTTCTTTGGACATCCGTTAAAGATGAAAGTGCGCGGTTTCTTTTTTCTTCATTTATGTCAGCTAGTCTGTTTTTGATTTTATTTATCAATTAAAGATTTAATGAGTGTTTGAGATAAGATTTCATCATCTTCTAAAAGAAGTATCTTTTTTGAATTATTCATGCTTAACACCTAAGCTTTTTTTGTATGGTGCCGTATAGTTGAGATTGCCTTTATGCTCATCATAACCAAAATTACTTCAAATATGCTTGCTAATACAAAAGATAGATATGTAAAATGATCTATACTTTGGGAATTATAGGCGATAGTTGCAACTGCTATAAGAAGAGTTAGAGGCATTGAATGTGAAAGTCCAAACAATATAACTTCTTTAAAACTAAGCATTTTTAAAAATACAAATGAAGCTAAGACTCTTGAACTTATCATTAGAAAAGTTATAAGGGCAGCATTTAAAACTAATCCTTTTGAAAATAAGGCTTGTAATTCAAATGTTGAGCCTATATGTATGAAAAAAACCGGAACCAAAAACCCAAATCCAAAAGAAGAAAGTTTCTCAGGAAGTTCCCTTTTATGTTCAAAAAATGTATTTATGAAAATTCCCGCTATAAATGCTCCAAAAGCAACTTCGAGATGTAAAAATAACATGATAGCGATAAGTAAGAAAAATATAGTCATTGAGAGTCTTATATCTTTTTCTTCTTTATCAAAATGAGGCATTAAAAATGTCTTTAACTCAGGATACCACCAAAATAAAACTCTTAAAAGCTTAAATAAAACAATTATCACTATTAAAAATAAGACTAGATAAATTATAGCTTTATATAGTTCAATTCCTATGCCAAATTCCAATATAGCTCCGGCAAAAGTTAGCAAAATTATGCTAACTAGCTCTCCCATAGTCCCTACAATCATAGAGAGATTGAGCCAGCGCGTATTTTTACCATAATCTTTATAAAGTGCTAAAATCAGCCCAACAGAAATCATCGGCACTAAAATGATGAGAATTTTATCTAAATGCAAATAGTGAATTCCGACAAACGAGATAGCATAAAGAAGAATCAAATATAAAAAACCTTCTTTTATGATAGGCATTTTTTTACTTGTAAATATACGAAGATCTACTTCCATCCCCGCCATTAGCATCAGATAGTAAAAACCAACTTCAGCTATTAGTTTAAAAAGGTAGTTCTCGTGTAAAAAACCAAAATATGCAGCTATGGTTCCAAGTATAATTTCTACAGCAGGGGTTGGAATTCGCAATGATTTTGAAAAAAAAGGAGAGGTTGAAAGTATTACCGAAACGGTAACTATGATTGTTATTTCATTCAAATCTTTGTTCCTTGATTTTTTTATTCTTTACAATATTGTGCTATTTTGTACCCAGCTTTTTTTATCATCTCTATGTCTTTGTTTGGTGCTTCTCCAACAGTTGTGAGGTAGTTGCCTATCACTACAGCATCTGCCCCCGCATCAAAGATTTTACCCCCTTTTGTTTTAAATGTTATTTCTCGCCCACCAGCAACCATAAGCCGCACATGTGGAAGCTCGTTTCTTACATATTTTATGATTTCCAGTGCTTCGTTTTCATCCATAGGATTTGCTTTTATAGGAAGTGCAGGATTGGGATGAAAAAAATTCAAAGGCATCGTAAAAGGGTCAAGAGATTTTATGCTTTGTACAAATGAAACTCTGTCTTCCTTTTTTTCTCCAAGACCAAATATACCACCACTTACCAGTTTCAAGCCAGCTTCTTTTGCATATAAACAAGTTTGATATCGCTCTTCCCATGAGTGAGTTGTACAAAGATTTGCATAAAAGTTTTTTGAACTCTCTAGATTATGATTGTAAAGCTCAATTCCCACGCTTTTTAGTGTTTTTAATTGATTTAAGTCAGCAAGCCCATTGCAAGCTATAAGATTTAAATCTTCCACTTCTTTTTTTACAGCCTCGGCTGCTTCACATACAAAAGAGAGTTTTTTATCGTCTAATCCTTTGCCGGAAGTTACAAGGCAAAAACCTATGGCTCCGTTTTTTTTTGCATTTTTTGCCTCTTCTACGATTTTGTCTATTTCTTTATATCGGTATCTTTCTATATTTGCATGGTGTTTTGTACTTTGAGTACAAAATCCGCAATCTTCACGGCAACTTCCACTAGATATATTGCTGATTGCGCATAGAAAAATTTCCTTATTCATCATGCGTCTTCTTTATGTTTACATTTAATACATTCAAAAATCTGTTTTTTTCGAAGCTCCCTGGTGACCATCATTCCGCCACATTCGGAGCATTTTTTATTAGTTGGTTCGTAATTTGAGATAAACTTACATTTTGGATAGTTTCCACAGCCGTAAAACTTGCCTCGCCTGGAAAATCTCTCAACGATATCCCCGCCACACTCCGGGCATTTTACATCTTTAAGTATAGTTACAGCTTTTTTTTCGCTTTTGCCAAGATTTTTTGTATATTTACATTTTGGAAAAGTGCTGCAAGATATAAATTCTCCATATCTGCCTTTTCTCTTCACAAGTTCTGCTCCACATTCCGGGCATATTTCACCAGTAGGGGTGACTACTTTTAAGCTTTTTATATTTGCCTTGCCATTTTCTATGCGTTTCATAAAAGGTTCATAAAATTCATCCAATATCACTTGCCAATCAGCCTTATCTTCGGCCACAAGATCAAGCTTTTCTTCCATGTCGGAAGTAAAAGAAGAATCCACGATATTTGGAAAATTTTTCTCTAGCAAATCAATCACTGTAAAAGCGATTTCAGTTGGGATTATCTGTTTCTTTTCTATGGTTATGTACAGTCTTGCAACAAGAGTTGAAATAGTCGGAGCATAAGTAGAAGGGCGACCGATTCCAAGGGATTCTAATTTTTTAATCAAACTAGCCTCTGAGTAACGAGGGGGTGGCTCCGTAAAGTGTTGATTTGCATCGATTTTACTTAATTTTACTTCTTGATTTAGTTGTAAGTCTGGTAAAAGTTTATCTTTATCACTTGCTCCATAAACTCTATAAAATCCATCAAACAAAAGCTTTCGCCCACTTGCTTTAAACTTTCCACTTTTACTTTCAAAAAGTAGAGTTTGAGATTCAAAAACAGCACTATTCATCTGAGATGCTAAAAATCTATTATAAATCAAAGCATAGAGTTTTAACTCATCTGGTTTCAAATAATCTTTCGCAAGAGCAGGCGTAAAGTCAAGCACAGTTGGTCGTATAGCCTCGTGCGCTTCTTGTGCACCTTTACTTTTTGATTTATAATATTTTGGTTTTGCTGGTAAGTATTTTTGACCAAAATTATCTAAGATCTGAGCTCTTGCATCTTCGATTGCAACTTGCGCAACATTTAGCGAATCCGTTCTCATATAGGTGATGACACCCATAGTTCCTTTGTGGGTTTTTACACCCTCATAAAGAGTTTGAGCTAACATCATAGTTTTTTTGGGAGAAAAGCCAAGTGCGCTAGAAGCACTTTGCTGCAATGTTGAAGTCATGAAAGAGGGACTTGGACTGCTTTTTCTCTCTTTTTTCTCAATTTTCCCCACTTTAAAGCTTTCATTTTCAAGCCTGGACTTTATCTCAAAAGCTCTATCTTGATTACCAATTGTCATCTTATCAATCTTTTTGCCATCAAATTCAACAAGTAAAGATTCTATATTTTTATCAAATATAGCATCAATACTCCAAAATTCTTCTGGTTTAAAAGCTCTTATTTCTTTTTCTCTATCTACTATTATTTTCAAACTTGAAGACTGAACTCTTCCTGCACTTAAGCCTTTTTGAATTTTAGAAGCTAGAAGAGGAGAGAGTTTATATCCCACGATTCTATCTAATAGTCTTCTTGTTTGTTGTGCATTTATACTTGAAAAGTCCAGTTTTCTTGGATTTTCAAGCGCGTGATTTATCGCTGTTTTTGTAATTTCGTGAAAAACTATACGAGGAAGCTCTTCCGGATTTTTACCGATAGCCGTTGCTATATGAAATCCTATGGCCTCACCCTCTCTATCCTCATCCGTTGCGATAAAGATTGTATCTGCTTTTTTTGCTAAATCTTTGATTTCTTTGACGATTTTCGAGTGATCTCGTGGCGTCCTATACTCTGGAGTAAACTTGCCTTCTTCTATCTTGATGCCAAAACTACTCTTTGGCAAATCTCTTACATGTCCCTTAGAAGCGATAACTGAGTAATTTTTACCCAAGAAATTCTTGATAGTTCTTGCTTTTGTCGGTGATTCTACTATGATTAAATTTTTCATTTCCTACCTATATATGTGTAAAACTTTTCTGTGATTGTATCGAAAAAAAGAAAATAATGTTAATTTCAACTATAAACTTTTTTTTTGGTTATCCGATTTTGTTTGTATCAATGGCAAGGATGCCACTGAAATTTAACAGATAAAAGGATTTATCATGGGTTTTAGAATTAACACAAATGTTGCAGCGATGACTGCTCACATGTATGCGCTTAACAACAACAAAGGGCTTGACACTGCTCTTGCAAGATTAAGTTCAGGTTTAAGAATCAACAATGCGGCAGACGATGCTTCAGGATTGGCTATAGCAAATCAGCTTAAGTCACAGGCAAACGGTTTAGGACAAGCTGTCAGAAATGCAAATGATGGTATTAATTTGGCTCAAACAGCTGATGGTGCACTTGGAGAATACTCAAATATCATCAACACAGTAAGAACCAAATCGATTCAAGCTGCATCTGATGGTCAAAATGCAAATTCTCGTAAAGCAATTCAAAATGATATCGATAAACTTTTACAAGAAGCCCAAAACATTGCTTCTACAACAGCATTTAATGGTCAAACTTTGTTAAATGGCGGTTATCACAATAAAAGCTTCCAAATCGGAGCATATAGTGGTGAAACTATTGGCATTAGTATTGGTAATGCTCAGATATCAGCTGTATCAAACTTTGCTTTGGGCGATGGTGCAACCGCTATAGGAACGACAGGCGGAATTACTCATGCTGTGACAGTTACTAATTCTATCGGAGTTAAAGTTAGTGTTACTACTACTGATGTAACAGGTAATACTTCATTGCAAAATACTCAGGCAATAGTTGATGCATTTAATGCAGAATCACAAAGCCTAGGTGCAAATATACATGCTAGTGCTATTGAAACTACTGCTGGTACTGGAAACTATACTGTCAGACTTGATGCTTCAGATACTTTTACTGTTTCTTCAACTGGTGGCACAGGATTAGCAGCAACTGTTACAGCCGGGATTACAAACAACTTAGGTACAGTGGATGTAACAACAAGAGCCAATGCTGAAAAAGCTATGTTGATTTCTAGTTATGCTTTGGCAGATGTTGATACTATTAGGTCAGGTATAGGTTCTGTCCAGAATCAACTTGCATCAACTGTAAGAAATATCTCTGTAACACAAGTAAATGTTACAGCAGCTGAATCTTCTATCCGTGATGTTGACTTTGCAGCTGAGTCTGCGGCTTTTGCTAAACATAACATACTCGCACAATCAGGAAGTTATGCTATGAGCCAAGCAAATGCAGTTCAGCAAAATGTGTTGAGATTATTACAATAGTAATAATCCGTAGTGTGCAATTTCATAGAAATGTACTGAGACTTCTTTGATAGTTTCAAAAATAGCTAGTCGGACTTATCCGACTAGCTCATTACTCTACTTTTCTAAGTATCTCTAAGTATTTATCCAAAATTTTTAATAACTGTACTGTTATAATCTTCTGAAAATGTTTTATATTTCTTTTTGGATTGTCAATCTCCGCGGTATTTAAAAAGTCTCCTATATAGCCACCGATATTTTCAAGATATATAACAAAGATTTGTGAGAGCTCATTTGTATTGGTTTGTGGTGCTTTTATGATTTCACTCGCCATTTCAACAAAAGCACTTTGAAATTGCTTCATCAAAGGATATCTCTGCTTTGAAAACTCTAAAATAAGATTTCTTTTTATGTTCGTCTCTTCTATTCTTCTATTAAATGCTAGTTTTTCATCATCATCAAGTATGTTTGAAGAGTTTTTTGTGAAAAAAGTCAAAAGATTTTGGTGAAATTCATATCTATTTTTGCTTCCAAAACTAGATAAATCAATATTTTCACTTTTTGTGGGTGTAGTATTCTCGAAATATGCACCATTATTTAAATTGTAAATTTGTTGATAATCTTTTTTAAATTCATTGGTGAATTGGTTTAGTATATGTATGGATGTTTCAAAAAGCGGTATTGTTGGAATTACTTCTATAAAATTTCCACGAACATAAAATTCACTTCCTCTAAGTGACACAATCTCGTCATCCTGTGCATTTTTTAATTTGGCATTATTATTTGAACTCAGATGTCCTTCAGCGTGAGTTTTTTTAGTTTCAGGATCCAAAGCAAGGTCCAGTCCGAGCAAGTATATCTCCTTTGCCCCCAAGATAAGGGAAAGAGCATAAGCTATCTCGCCTACACTAAAACTTTCCAAAAAACCTTTGTTAAATCTATATCTTGTTCTATCTTCAAACATAAATATTTTGTTTTTATCTGTAATCTTTTCAAATAAATCTATACCCACACTTGGAGATAGCAAAAAAACAGATAAATCAAAAAAATCATCTTCTTTAATGTTATCTAGATTTTTTATAACCGGTAATCTGCCTTCATCAACATGTATAACAATATCAGGCCGTATTCCATGTTTTGATAAAATCGGAGCTGTCATAAAAAGAGCCACAACTGTAACAAATGGGGCATTTTTTTTCAACCATTTTATCTTTTTTGTGAGTGATGGGCCAGCTGCAACAAGGATAATAGGCCTGCTTGAAAAAAGAGAATTATCATACCTGCTTGAGACATCAAAAAAATTATAATTTTTATGAATATTCTGAATAACTCTTGTATTCTTTTGTAATAATTTATCATGCAAGTATGTGTTACTTGATTGGGTTACGATGAAGTTTTGTATTTTTGCTATTTTTTCTCTATAGTTTGGATACAAAATAGAGTATTTTAAGTAATTATTTCTTATGAAGCTGTTATGAAAAAATGCATCAAATTTTTTTTTAAAATCTGAGTTATTTTCCATTATGCTAAAGTATAGTTCACTATCTTTGCCAATATTTGCATAATTTGTAACAAACAAAGAGAGCCTAAATATCTCAAGATTATCTTCTATAATCATATATATTGAGGCATTTATCTTTTTATGTATCTCGTGGATGTGAGTTCCTAGCCCCACACCAAAGAAAATAAATTTAAATATATGCTTCATTGTCGTATTTTTGTCGTATAAATTAGAGACGAAACTGATAATTGGTGCCGTTGTGACAAATTGAGAAGAGGTGGGATCTTCGTTATTTGCAGTTTCAACCCCTTTTTCATCAAAGCTATAATTATAAAAAGTTTCTATGGTCCCTAAATTTTTTGTAAAGTTTATATCTTTCGCTTCTTTTTTGCCTTGTTCTACGCTATTTAGTTCATAAAACCATTTATTTGAGGCGATTTCTAAAATATCAAAGTAATCTTCTTTTTTATATTCTAAGGCATACTTTTCTTTATAAGAGCCATTTTCCATAGCTGTGCCAAGTATATCAATCTTGCGGTAAACTTTTGGGTGATTTTCTGACAAATAGAGTAGATTTTCTTGAAATGTTTGTATAGCTTTTTGTTCTATGGAATGCATGATGGTACCTTGTCTGCTATTTTATATAAAATAATAAGCAATCAATGTTCCACTAAGCTTAAAAACATAGGACTTTAGTGCATTTTAAAAGAGTTGCCCACGGTTGAAAGTTGTTTGTCATTGTACTTAAATATCTTTTTTACCAAATCTTAGAAAAATCAAATTTTAGTATTTTACCACACTCTTTTAAGTCAAAGTCCACTATTTCGTCTGTCGCATCACATATTTTTCTATAAACTCCATCTTTTAGTTCATAAACTTTTGCCATTTCGTCATCTGGATTGACTATTATATATTATTTTACTGCTTCGGCTTGATAAAGTTCATATTTTAGAGTTTCATCTTTTTTAGCAGTTGATTTTGAGAGAATTTCAAATATAATTTTTGGAGCTTTTGTGATATAAGCTTGATTTGATGGCTTATAGCAAATGACAAGATTGTCTGGCTGGACGATAGTGTCTTGGAATATCTTCCAATCAACTGGTAAAAGAGATGTATAAGTTTGACAATTTTCTAATACATCTTTTAGCAACCTAGCGATATTATTACTGATACTTTGGTATAATTTCTTATGTCGTTAGACGGCGATATAACTGTAAAGATTGTAAAGGGTAAACATGAGAACCATACTTTTTGGTATCGTTATTTTATATTTGGGCGCATTGGCATATATATATTTTACGCAAAACTCACAACTTTTTAACCGCGCTTCGATTGATAAAAACCCATCGTTTGAGCTAAAAAATATGGAACATATATCACTACATGTAGAACAAAATGTAGTGTTGAATGGTGTTTATAAACATTCGCTTATGAAAAATGCTCCTTTGCTTATCTATTTCGGTGGAAATGCAGATGATGCTACTAGAATTTTGTTATATACGAAGAGTTTGACTGATTTTGATATTGTAGCTTTTAATTACCGTGGATATCTAAAGAGCACTGGAGAGCCTGGTGAGCAGAACTTTTTCTCTGACGCTCTAAAAATTTTTGATAAATATGCACAAAATCGAAAAGTTATCATCATAGGCAGAAGTTTAGGCACAGCGGTTGCAACTTATACGGCTAGCCAGAGAAAAAATGATGGGCTTATACTCATTACCCCATTTGACTCTATAGCTTCTATAGCAAAAAAGAAATATCCGATTTTTCCGATTGATTTGATGCTGAAAAACAAATTTGAGTCAATAAAATATATGCCTGATGTAAAAAGTCCAGTCTCAATCATAGAAGTAAAAAATGATAAGGTTGTGCCTCATTCTAATCTTGAAAAACTAAAAGAAACAGTACCAAATCTATCTTCGCTCGTAGTGCTAGAAAACACTACGCATGCTGATGTATTGGAGCAAAAAGATTTTAAAAAAGTTTTAAAAGAAATGATAGAGAAAACCCTTTTACTTTAAAATTCTTGGAAGTGTGATCCCTTTTTGTCCTTGATATTTGCCTTTTTTGTCTTTATAGGTTGTTTGACATTGTTCGTCACCTTCAAGAAACAAAACCTGGGCTATGCCTTCGTTTGCATAAATCTTTGCAGGAAGTGGTGTTGTGTTTGAAATCTCTATGGTTATGTGACCTTCAAACTCTGGCTCAAATGGTGTAACATTTACTATAATTCCACATCTTGCATAAGTGCTTTTTCCAAGGCAGATTGCTAGAACATTTCTTGGAATTTTGAAGTATTCTACAGTTCTTGCAAGAGCAAAAGAGTTTGGAGGAACTATACAGATATCTCCTACAAAATCCACCACATTTTTATCATCGAAGTTTTTCGGATCAACTACAGTTGAACTTACATTTGTAAAAATTTTAAATTCATTTCCTACTCTTATATCATACCCATAACTACTCACGCCATAGCTTACTACATCAGTGCCAATTTGTTCTTCACAAAACGGTTTTATCATCTCTTCTTTTAGTGATTTTTCTCTTATCCAGCTGTCAGATTTTAATCCCATTTACTCAGTCCTTATCAAATATATGGTATTATATCAGAATTTGTATATGATAAAATTTAGGAGAATGGGATGAATAAACAAGAAATTAGAGATTTGATGCGCTTCTTTGATAAAAGTGGTATTTCTAGGGTAAAAATTAAAGATGGTGAATTTTCAATAGAGTTGCAAAAAGGATTTGACAGTGCTCCTATTGTGATGTCTCAAGGCATGCAGCCTACTGTTGAACATAGTCCACAAACCGAAAGTGAAGTAGCTCAAGTTGTTGAAAAAGAGACCAAAAGTGTGGGTGACGCTATAAAATCACCGATGGTTGGAACTTTTTATATGTCACCAAGTCCAGGAAGTGAACCTTTTGTAAAGATAGGAACTGTTGTGAGAAAAGGTCAAACCGTCGCCATCATAGAAGCTATGAAAATTATGAATGAAATAGAAGCAGAATTTGACTGTAGAATTACAGAATTATTAGTAGAGGATGGTGAGCCTGTAGAATTTGATATGCCACTATTTGGTGTGGAGAAAGTTTAATGAATAAAATAAGAAAGATACTCGTCGCAAATAGGGGTGAAATAGCACTTCGAGCGATAAGAACTATCAAGGAGATGGGTAAAGAGGCGATAGCCATTTATTCAACTGCGGACAAGGATGCCTTGTATTTGCAATACGCAGATGCGAGTATCTGCATCGGTGGAGCTAAATCAAGTGAGAGTTATTTAAATATTCCAGCTATCATAAGCGCAGCTGAGATAAGTGGTTGTGATGCAATTTTTCCAGGATACGGATTTTTAAGTGAAAATCAAGATTTTGTAGAAATTTGTGGTTTCCATGGCATGAAATTTATAGGGCCTTCAGTTGATACTATGGTTTTAATGAGCGATAAATCAAAAGCAAAAGAAGTGATGAAAAAGGCTGGTGTTCCAGTTATAGAAGGCAGTGAAGGCACTTTAAAAAGCGTAGATGAAGGAAAACAATTAGCCAATAAAATAGGTTACCCTGTCATCGTAAAAGCAAGTGCAGGCGGTGGTGGACGCGGTATGCGTGTTGTTGAAAAAGAAGAAGATCTAGAGATAGCTTATCTCTCTGCCGAGAGTGAAGCTGCCGCTGCATTTGGTGATGGAACACTTTATATGGAAAAATTCATAAAAAACCCTCGTCATATAGAAGTACAAATCATTGGAGACACTCACGGAAATGCTATACATGTAGGTGAGAGAGATTGTTCTATGCAGCGTCGTCATCAAAAACTTATAGAAGAATCACCCGCTGTAATTTTAGATGAAGCCACAAGAGCAAATCTACATGAAGTAGCTATAAAAGCAGTTAAATTTATCGGATATGAAAATGCTGGAACATTCGAATTTTTACTAGATGCGGATAAGAATTTTTATTTTATGGAGATGAATACTAGACTTCAAGTAGAACATTGCGTGAGTGAAATGGTAAGTGGCCTTGATATAATTGAATGGATGATAAGAGTAGCTGAGGGTCAAACACTTCCAAGCCAGAGTGAGATAGAATTAAAAGGACACTCAATAGAGTGCAGAATTACAGCAGAAGATTCTGAAAAATTTATACCAAGCCCAGGAAAAGTTAGCAAATATATAGCACCTGGCGGAAGAAATGTAAGGATAGATTCCCATCTTTATCAAAATTATGTGATTCCATCCCATTATGATTCATTAATCGGTAAACTAATTGTTTGGGCAGAAGATAGACCTAGAGCAATTGCAAAAATGAGAGAAGCTTTAACTGAATTACAAATAGAGGGCGTGGCTACTGTGAGAGATTTTCATCTGAAGATGATGAATAATGTTGATTTTATAGAAAACAATTTTGATACAAATTATCTTTCAAAATATTAGATTAATTCTCCCACAAAGTGGGTAGCTTTAGGGGATTGCAAGGGACACTTGTGTCTCTGCCACAAATAGGAGCTTTGCTCATATTTGTGTGTAAATTATATTGAGCATTTTTTTGTGATAATGCAAAGTGGACAGAAATTTGCCAAACCTGCTATCAGAGGTAACACTCCTAGATAAAACCAAGGGTTGTTCAGATAAAAACCTATGCCGATAAGCACAATCCCTAATACAATCCTGAAGGTTCTGCAAAATTTTCTTATTTTATCGTATTTATTCATTGTCGGTTCCTTTAAGAGTTAGGTTTTCTTAGCACTTTTATATTAGCAACTGATTTTAATTTTTCAAAATAATCATTTATTGCTTGTTTTTCTTTTTCAGAAGAGAGAGTCGAATATATATAGTTTTTAACTTTTTCAAAAGGAATAGTTTTTATGCCGCCTTTTTCTTTTAAATAAAACATTGTGAAGTGGTCACCCATCTTAAATACCGGGGTAAATTCACCAGATTTTGTCTGATCAAAAAGACCTTCTAGTTTTGTGTCCATATTGCCGGATTTAAACTTTTCTTCTTTTACTTCTACTCCTGGCATAGAAAGCAAAGGGTTTTTGCTTATTTTTTCTAATGAGGATTTATTTGGGCCTTGGTAAACTGCAGCCGTAAAATTATTTGCTCTTATAAATTGACTTTTATTGGCTTCATAATATTTTTTTAAACTGCTTGGCTCTATTTTTATATGTTTTGTAGCAATTATCTTCCTATATAGTTTTTCTTGTTCTATCTTCTTTTTCACATCTTTTCTATAGTCTTCTTCATTGATATTTTTTGATTTTAACATTTCGTAAAATTGAAATTCAGATATTCCATTTTTCGCAGCTAAATTTTTGATATATTTATCTATCTCAAAGCTATCAACATTGATATGTAGATTTCTTATTTGTGCATCTTCTAATTTTTGTCTTACCAATAAATTCAAGGATTCTTTTGTGGATATTTTGAATTTATTTGCATATTTATACACTTCATATAGTGTAATAGGCTCATTATTTATAATAACAGATATGGCATCTACTAAACCAGCAGAAGAAAATGTGCTCACAAGAGCAGTTGAAATTATGATTTTAGATAAAAATTTCATAGGTATTTTCACTAATTGTCCTTTATTAAGTAATGTTAAGTAAAAAGCTTATATAATTTTTTTACAAAATAGGCTAGAATGATAACATTATTTTGAGTAAAGTTAATTTAAAAATTGAAATGATTTTACTTAAGACCATGATTTTTCACAATTAGTTACTTTTTATATATGAAATAGCAAGGTTTGTTTATGGTAATTACTCGTTTTGCTCCAAGCCCTACGGGGTATTTGCATATTGGAGGACTTAGAACTGCACTTTATTGTTATCTTTGGTCCAAAAAAAATAGTGGAAAATTTTTACTTCGCATAGAAGACACAGATCTTTTGAGAAATTCAATAGAAGCAGCCAAAGCTATAGAAGATGCTTTTGAGTGGACAGGTTTGTCATTCGATGGTGCCGTTATATATCAATCAACTAGATTTGATATATATAAATCTTATGTAAAACAGTTGCTTGATGAGGGAAAAGCATACAAATGTTATATGAGTAAAGATGAACTAGATAAACTTCGCGCGTCTCAAATGGCAAATAAGATAAGAACGCATTATGATGGAAGATATAGAGATTTTACGGGTATCCCACCAGTTGGAGCGAATCCAGTGATAAGGATAAAAGCACCAACAGAAGGTGAGATTTCTTTTATTGACGGAATTAAGGGTGAAGTTCATTTTAATGTAAAAGATATTCTAGATGATTTTATTATTGCAAGAAGTGATGGCACACCTACTTATAATTTTGTAGTCACTATTGATGATGCTTTGATGCAGATAAGCGATGTGATAAGAGGGGATGACCATCTCTCAAATACTCCAAAACAAATTGTCATATATAATGCACTTGGTTTTAAAATTCCAAAATTTTATCATGTTCCTATGATTCTTAATAAGCAAGGCAAAAAGCTTTCAAAAAGAGATGGTGCACTTGATGTTATGGAGTATAAAAACGAAGGATATCTTCCAGAAGCTTTGCTTAATTTTCTAGTTAGGCTTGGTTGGAGTCATGGTGACCAAGAGATATTTAGCTTGGATGAAATGATAGAATTTTTTAACCCATCAAATATAAATAAATCAGCCTCAGCTTTTAATGAAGAAAAACTAATATGGATAAATTCTTTATATATTAAAAAGCTACCAAGTGAGAGACTGATAAAAGAGTTAGAATTTTTTGATGTTTTTGTAGAAAATTTTGTAAAAAAAGAAGAACTAATAGAAGCACTAAGAGATAGAGCAAAGACGATAAAAGAGTTGTCGGAAATGGTAAAAAATATAATAAACGAGCCAGCAGATTATGATGAAAAAGCGTATAAAAAATTTATAAAAGGTGATGCTTTAAAAAATTTAGAAGCATTTAGGCAAACTTTAGAAGTAAATGGGGAATGTGTGAATGCTTCTGAGTTTGAAATGTTAGCAAAAAAATTCTTAGAAGATAACGAGCTAAAATTGAAAGATTTGGCTCAACCGATAAGAATTGCTATGGTGGGGAGCGCGGTTAGTCCTTCTGTGTTTGAGGTTTTAGACATAATTGGATACAAAAATGTTATAGCTAGAATAAACAAGCTATTAAATTACAAAAAAGAGGAAAGACGATGAGTACAAAAGCAGAAAAATTTGAACAAGATTCATTAGACTATCACATAGGCGGAAAAATTGGTATAGATTTAAAAACACCATGCTCAACAGCAGCAGAGTTATCTATGGCATATACTCCAGGCGTTGCATATCCTTGTAAAGCAATTGAGGCAGATCCAGAATTGGCGTATAAATATACTAATAAAGGCAATTTGGTTGGTGTTATTAGTGACTGTACTGCGGTTTTAGGCCTCGGTGACTTAGGTGCACTTGGCGGAAAGCCTGTCATGGAAGGAAAATCAGTTCTGTTTAAAAAGTTTGCAGATGTTGATGCTTTTGATATAGAATTAGATGAAAAAGACACAGAAAAAATCATAGAAATTTGTATAGCTTTGGCTCCAACATTTGGTGGTATCAACCTAGAAGATATAAAAGCTCCAAAATGTTTTGAGATAGAACAAAGAGTGCAAGCTGCAGTTAATATTCCTGTTATGCATGATGACCAACACGGAACTGCTATGATCACAAGTGCAGGCTTGATCAACGCTCTTGAAATCAGCGGTAAAAAAATCGAAGACATGAAGATAGTAGTTTCAGGTGCGGGTGCTGCAGGAATTGCTTGTGCAAATATGTATAAACTTTTAGGTGCAAAACATATCATTATGCTTGATTCAAAAGGCGTAATACAGAGCAAAAGAGATGACTTAAACAAATACAAACAAGCATTTGCACTTGAAACAGAAGATAGAACTTTAGCAGACGCTATGAAAGGTGCTGATATGTTCTTAGGACTCTCTGCTCCTGGTGTTGTTTCACAAGAGATGGTGCTTTCTATGAACTCACATCCAATTATATTTGCTTTAGCAAATCCAACTCCAGAAATCACTCCTGAACTTGTAAAAGAAGTCAGAGATGATGTTATGATGGGAACAGGAAGAAGCGATTATCCAAATCAAGTAAATAATGTTCTAGGTTTCCCATTTATCTTTAGAGGCGCTTTAGATGTAAGAGCTACTAAAGTAACTGAGGGTATGAAAATGGCAGCTGCAAAAGCTCTTGCCTCCCTAGCAAAAGAAGATGTTCCCCAATATGTAAAAGATGCATATGAAGGAAGAGATTTAAAATTTGGATTAGAATACATTATCCCAACGCCATTTGATAAAAGAGTTCTTATCTGGGTGGCTCCAGCAGTTGCTCAAGCAGCAGTTGATGATGGTGTTGCTAGGATAAAAGATTTTGATATTGAGGCTTACAAAAAAGAATTAGCAGCAAAAATAGGCCTATAGTATGGGAAATGTAACTGTTATAAAACACCCACTTATAGAGCATAAGTTAGCAATTCTGAGAGATGAAAAGACTGATCCTTTTCATTTTAGATTATTGGTGGATGAGATATCTTACCTTATGCTTTTTGAAGCGACAAGAGATTTGCCGCTTCGAGATGTGGTGGTGCAAACTCCAGTTGCAAAAGCTAATGCTGAAAAATTAGATACAAAAATCATGATCTGCCCAATTTTACGGGCAGCTCTTGGTATGCTGGATAGCATTTTTAAGCTAATACCAGATGCCAGTGTTGGTTTTTTAGGATTTCAACGAAACGAGAAAACTTTAGAGGCTGAATTTTTTTATGCAAAACTCCCAAAAGATCATCTTGAGCGAACAGCAATCATAATAGACCCTATGTTTGCAACAGGCGGAACTGCTATAGATGCGGTTAATTTTCTAAAAGGTAAAGGCATTAAAGATATAAGATTTATCGCCTTAGTTTCAGCGCCTGAGGGATTAGAAAAATTTTCAAAGATTCATCCAGATGTGAAAGTTTTTACAGCTTGCATTGATGATGGCTTAAATGAAAAAGGATATATTGTTCCTGGTCTTGGAGATGCAGGAGATAGAGTTTTTAATACTATAAATTAAAGAAAAAGGGCTTTTGCCCTTTTTCTTTTTTTGCTTATACTGCGCCTTGGTCTAACATAGAATCAGCAACTTTTCTAAATCCTGCTATGTTTGCGCCCATCATTATATTGCCTTCGTCATTAAATTCTTTTGATGTTTCATAAGAAAGATCGAAGATATTTTTCATAATACCTTTAAGTCTGCTATCAACTTCAGCAAATGACCATTTTTCCATACTAGCGTCTTGGCTCATTTCCAACTGACTTGTAGCAACCCCGCCAGCATTTGATGCTTTACCTGGAGCATACAATATTTTATTTGCTTGCATATATTCTATTGCTTCAGGAGTTGAAGGCATATTTGCACCTTCAGTTACCATAATACAACCATTTTTATGAAGATTTTTTATGTCATTTAAGTTGAGCTCATTTTGAGTCGCACTTGGAAATGCAAGATCACAAGGAACAGCCCAAACAGCATTTGTATTTTCTGGATATTCACTTACTGGAGTATAAACAGCGTCTTTATGCATTGCGGCATATTCTGTTAGAGATGCTCTGTTTACTTCTTTGATTAAATGTAGAGATTTTAAATCAATTCCATTTTTGTGATAAATGAAACCACGAGAATCACTACATGTAACAGGTTTTGCTCCTAGTTCATATAATTTTTGTATAGTATAAATCGCAACATTACCAGAACCCGATACTGTAGCCACTTTTCCTTCCAGGCTATTACCTAATTTTGTTAGGAAGTTATCTGCAAAATAAACAGAACCAAAACCTGTAGCTTCAGTTCTTGCGAGTGAGCCACCCCAGTTTAGACCTTTTCCGGTAAGAACACCTTCAAATCTGTTGGTTATTCTTTTATATTGACCATACATGTAACCAATTTCTCTTCCACCAGTACCGATGTCGCCCGCTGGAACATCTATCGTTTCACCAATATATTTTGAAAGTTCAGTCATAAATGATTGACAAAATCTCATAACTTCATTATCACTTTTTCCCTTAGGGTCAAAGTTAGATCCACCTTTAGCGCCACCGATATTAAGACCTGTTAGTGAGTTTTTAAATATTTGCTCAAAGCCTAAGAATTTGATGATACCCAGATTTACACTTGGGTGTAAACGAAGACCGCCTTTGTATGGCCCGATTGCTGAGTTAAATTGCACACGATAACCGATGTTTGTTTGAACTTTTCCAGCATCATCTATCCAGCAAATCCTAAATATGATTTGTCGTTCAGGAATTACGATTCTACTTAGTATATTATTGTCAGTATATTTGTGTTCACTTTGAAGAAGTGGTTCCAGTGATTGTAAAACCTCATCAACTGCTTGATAAAACTCTGTTTGACCCGGAGTGCTTTGTATCGTGCTTGCTAGTACTTCATCAATTCTGTGTTGTGCTGCCATTATATTTCCTTTTTTATTTTTGTACCGTTTGGTGCATTTAATGTGTTAAACCTAGATTTTTACTTTTTTTTAAAAAAAGCTTCAACCCTCTTTTTTCTTTTTCATTTATATTGTAACTGATTAATGTTAGATACTCTTTAATCTCCTTAGCCTCAATATTTCTTTCACTCGCATAATCTTTTAGTATATACTGAGGAATTTTTATTTTTTTATTTTTGAATTTTATTGCTAATTTTTTATAAGTGCTAAAATATTTATTTACGCACAAAACTGCAAATACAAATGGAAGATGATATTTTTCATGCCATTTTTTTGCCAAATCTATATATTGTTCTGGGTTTTTAAGGTATTTTTTTAAAGCAATATCTCCGATAGAAACTTTTCCTTGTATATTCAGTATGTGAGAAAGTGCATTTGAGGTTGCAGATGCAGGATCATCTTTTTGCATACCCTTTTTAACTATAACACTCTTGACACTACTTTTTGCAACAATTCCAAGAGGAAGAGTTAAAATATTTTTTTTATTACTTTTGATGCTGGATATGAAAGCTGCACTAACCTGTCTTTTTTCAAATTTCAAATTTATATCTGAGGGTACCCCTTGTTTGTATTGAACCGCTTTTTTGAAAGCATTATTCATGGAGCTTCGTTTAAGAAAAATATGAAAAGGAAGAAGATTGATATAATCAATTTTCCCAAAAATCATAATGTGCTCCTTAAATTTTTCGGAATTATAACACCATAAAACTTAATTGAAACTCTAACAAATTTTTTACTTTGATATTTATTAATTATTTAACTCTAAGGGTGATTTTTTGCTATAATTAGTGTGAATTTGTAACAAGGAGCCCAATATGGCGATAATAGAATTTTTAGGACCCATAAATAGAGAAAATTTAGAGGTAGATATAAAAACGCTTCAGGAATTAAAAGATAAATTTGTGCAAGACAAAGAATTGCAAGAGTGGTTAGATATTTGCGCAGTTGCGGTAAATGACAGTATAGTAAATTCACTTGATACAAAGATAAACCCAAGTGATAGAATTTCACTTTTACCACCAGTTTGTGGAGGTTAGAGTATGTTAGAACTGCATGAGGGTTCTTTACATGTAGAGGAGATTACCGCTCGCTGGTATAACGACATAAAAGATAAAAACTTTGGAGCATTTATCCCCTTTATAGGCATAGTAAGAGATGAAAAAGGTATAGATGGACTCAGCTTTGATGTGTATGAGCCTATATTAAATAGTTGGTTTGATACTTGGCAATCAAAAGCAAGAAAAGAGGGAGCTATGTTGCTTATGGCTCACTCCGTTGGTGATGTGCCAAACCATACAAGCTCATACATATCTGCAGTAGTGTCACCTCAGCGAAAAGTAGGACTGAGACTTATAAATGATTTTGTAGAAGATTTTAAAGCAAATGCACCTATATGGAAGTATGATTTAGTTGATGGCAAAAGAGTTTATGCAAAAACAAGAAGCACCGTTCTAAATGGAGCAGGACTTTTAAAGGATAATAATTGAAATTTAAAAAATTTGAAGATACACTAAAAGCATTGGAAAACTCAATAAATACAACATTTGTGAAAGAAAAAGTGTTTTTAACAAATGGACTTGAGCGAATCTTGGCCGAGGACATAATCGCGAAAACAGACAATCCAGAATATGCAACCTCGGCTATGGACGGATATGCGATAAGAGCAGATGACCAAGAGTTAGGCGAGTTAAAAATTATAGATTATTTACCAGCTGGAAGCTATAAAGGAAGTCTTGTTACAAAAGGAACTTGTGTTAAAACTTTTACAGGATCTTTGATGAGTGAGGGAAGCGACTCTTTGATTCCGATAGAAAATGTTGAAGTCCAAGGCGATAAAATCAAAATCATAACCCCGGTAAACAAAGGATTCTCCTCTCGTCCCATCGGTGAAAATTATAAAAAAGGTGAGGTTCTCATAAAAAAAGGCACCAAGCTAAGGTATGCCCAAATCGGCGTTTTAGCGGAGCTTGGATTTGTTCAAATTTCTGTTTTTGTAAAACCTCGCATCTCTATATTGGTAACAGGAAGTGAGATATTGGATTTTGGAGAAGAAAAGCAAAATATATCACAGATAAGAAGTTCAAACCATGTGACTATAGAGGCGATTTTAAAAGAAGCTGGGGCGGAAACAATAAGATTGGAAATCGCAAAAGATAATAAATTAAAAATTGAAGAAGCGATGTTAGAAGCCCTGAGAACATCAGATATATTGGTTACAACTGGCGGTGTGAGTGTTGGTGATTTTGATTTTGTAAAAGAAGTTTTGGGCGACCTGGAGCCAGAATATATAGTAGATGGTGCTTTTATAAAACCAGGACGACATATAAAGATAGTAAAGATAGGATACAAATACATCTTTGCACTTCCAGGTTTCCCTTATAGTTCAAGCGTCGGAACATTTTTGTATATCTTGCCACTTTTAAAGAAGATGAGTGGAAGAGAATTTAAACTGCCAACCATAAAAGCCTATATGGGAGAAGACTATAAAAAACGCTCAAAATATAAAGAATTCACAGCTTGTAATTTAATCTTAAAAGACGGAAGAGTAACTGTGAATTTAGATGGTAAAAAAACAGGAAGCAGTGCGATTTTAAATAATATGCTTAATAATGCCGCTTTACTTTGGGTAGATGAAGAAGCTAGAGAGATAAAAAAAGGTGATTTGGTTAATGTTGTTTCATTAGCTTAATAAAATTTTGATTATCTTCAAAGAAGTTTGTCTCAATACTTCCACCGACAAGCCTGCCAAATTTATCTCTAAAAAGTAGCTGAGGTGCACCTTCGTATTGAAATAGTTTTGCAAGAAATGTGTAAAATGTGTAATTTGGATACACAAAGGTTGTAAAATCTCTACATTTTCCTTTGATTTTGTCTATTTTTGCAAAACTATCTTGTTCATCTACTGCTAAAATTATTCTAAACTTGACAATAGAAGTCTTATAGTCTTTTTCCAGAAATTTATCATAAGATTCACAAATGCTCTCAAAAGAATCTGGAGTGGTTGTTCCTAATATAATAACTTGATTATTTATATCAGGATTTTTAAAAGTAAAACTATTTTTTGAAAACGCTACATGTAGAGGTTTGCCAAGTGGTCTTAAAAAGATAAAGTCATTTAAATTGTTACCATAAAGAATCTGAGCTAAAAAAGGCCTATGATTTGAAATAGCATAATCCAATGCACTAAATCCTTTGTCATCTTTTATATTTTTATCTACCCCGTTTTTTAGTAAAGTTTTGACTAAATTTATATCATTATTTAAAACAGCCTTGATTAGAGGAGTCGTTTTATTTTGCGCGTATAAAGCGATAGATAAGACTAATATGGAAGTAAAAATTAAAACTGTTTTTTTCATTATATTTTTCCTAAATTTTAAAATATTCTATATCCTTTACGCAACCTTTTGATAATCTCTGATATCCATCTCTACGCCACTTTTTACAATATCTTTTGCTTCGATATTTTTTTGAAACATCCTTTCAATAGCGTGTACTCGATAGATAAAATTCAAATTAATCCTTAGATAATTTTTTATTTTGATTATAACATAAAAAAAATAAACATTTAAACCTAAACCGCCATTGTCATAATAAGAAAATAAATTTTTTTTGTCACTTTGCGCCCAAATACAATCGCTAAAAAAATTATCATATCTTGCGATATCAGATGGAACTAAAGCCGCTCTTTAGCTCTTTTTGGAGTAAAATTTTTATAAATGATTGGTATGGTACATCTAGTTGGTGCGTTTGTCTTTATTTTTTAAGTTTTCATATACTGTTTTTTCTTCTTTATTTATCATAACAATACATATAAATTTTAACTTACATAAAACTAAGCATATATGCCAAAAAAGCATACCTTAAAAATTTTGCGACAAAAACTATAAGTAAAAATTTTAACCAATTATATTTTAAAACTCCTGCTATAAAAGTTATGGGATCGCCTATGATTGGTGTCCAAGAAAACAATAAAGAGATAAATCCATATTTGTCAAATATATTTTTTGCTGTTTTTATTGATTTTTCTTTGAAATATTTTTTGGAGATGGCATATTCGCTCAAGTATTTACCTAGTAGGTAATTTATAAATGAACCGATGGTATTTCCAATGCTCGCTACAAATAAAATTGTATATAAAAGCTGTGGTGATTGATTTAATTTATATAAAAAATATACCTCGCTACCACCTGGAAGTAAGGTGGCAGCGCCTAAGGAGATAAAAAATAATGCAACTATGAGCTAATGCCTAAAATTGCTTCTATATCTTCTTTGTTTGTTCTTGAAGTGTTGTATTTAACTATCAAAAGTTTTTCACTTTCATTTTTATACCACTCTATTACTCCGTCATCTTCGTGTAAATTTTCGGCTTTGTTTAAATCTACAGTATTGATATCTAAATATAAATTTTTAGTTAGTCTAGGATTTGTAATGCTTGCTACTAAAAATACCCATCCAATTGCAATGATAACTACTACCCAAGCGATTTCACTCATGCCATAGTTTTGAAGAAAGTATCCACCAAAAACACCACCTATAAATGTGCCAAGATATCCAAAAGAGTTAAAAATTCCTAATGCAGCACCTTTTTGGTGAACTCTTGGATATTTGCTAGCCATAGACTGCATCAAAGGTTCATGCACATTAAAGCCTATGAAAAAGATAACAACACCGATGATAAACAAAGTTGCAGAGTGGGCATATCCCATAAGTATGTAACTTATACCAAAAAATACGATACCCAACATCAACATTTCTTTTGCTTTATGGTATTTTTCACCTATGATAGCAGAAGGCGCCATAGCAAGAATACCAAAAATCATAGCAGGCATATAGACCATCCAAAGTTGTTGTTTCTCAAAACCAAATTTTTGTAACATAATAATTGGTATAACTAAAAATGCTAAAGTCATCATCCCCTTTTGAAGCATATTTGTAATGTTCATCTTCATCAAATCTCTGTTTTTTAGGATTTCTAAAAATTGTTTTTCGCTAGGACCATAGTTGTGTTTTATCTTTGGAGGGTTTTTTACTTTTATAAAAAGTATAGCTATCGCGACTGCTGAAAGAATTGCTACTAAATAAAATAGTTTATCAACTCCCCAATATCCACCAATAAGAGGTCCAATCATCATAGAAAGTGCAAAACTAGTCGCTATGGTTCCACCCATGACAGCCATCGCTTTTGCTCTTATTTCTTCTTTAACCATATCGCTAATCATCGCAATTGCAACTGCCCCGATAGCTCCTGCTCCTTGCACAAATCTTCCAAACATCAAAGTATAGATGTCAGTTGATAATCCACAAATGATAGAACCTATTATAAATATAATCAAACCTATCGTTATAGTAATTTTTCTACCGATTTTATCTGAGAGCATTCCAAATGGAACTTGAAGCAGCATCTGTGTGAGGGCATAACCACCTATGGTAATTCCAACTAAAAATTCGTTTGAGCCTTTTAACCCTAATGCATATACAGAAAGTACAGGCAACACAATAAAAAGTCCCATAAACCTTAAACCAATAATTGCAGTAATTGGCATGATTGTTTTTAACATAATATTTCACCTTTTTTGAATTAGGAGTAATTTTACCCTAATTTTGCTTTAAAAGAGAAAAATAATTATGATATACTATAATTTTAATAAAAAGCTAGGAGAAAAAATGCAATATCCACAATTTACAAAAGAATATAAATCCCTAATGGCAAAGTATCTAACTAAAGAAGTTTTTGAAAAGTTGAAAGATTTAAAAACTGCTAATGGTTTTACGCTTGAGAAAGTAATAAAATCAGGCATAGACAATCCAGATAGTAGTATCGGAGTATATGCCGGAGATGAAGAGTCATATACAACTTTTGCTGCCCTAATTGATCCTATCATTCAAGAGTATCATGGGTTTTCAAAAACAGATTTGCACAAAAGTAATCTGAATCCAAAAGATTTAAACGCACCAAATCCAGATCCCCAAAATAGATATATAGTCTCTACTAGAATTAGAGTCGGAAGAAATTTAGCAGATTTTCCTTTAGGACCTGCCATATCAAAAGAGCAAAGAAATGAAGTTGAAAAGATTGTATCGGATGCACTTAACTCGCTTGATGGAAATTTGGCTGGAAAATATTTTCCACTTCTTGGCATGAGTGAAACAGATAGACTCCCTTTGATTAAAGATCATTTTTTATTTAAAGCAGGCGATAGATTCTTGGAATCAGCTGGACTAAACCGCGATTGGCCAGAAGGCAGAGGAATTTATCACAACAATAAAAAAACTTTTTTAGTTTGGATAAACGAAGAAGATGAATTGAGGATTATCTCAATGCAGCAAAGCGGAGACATAAAAGAAGTTTTTAAAAGATTGGCTTTGGCGATAGGTGAATTAGAAAAAAAGATGAAATTTGCATATAATTCACATTTGGGTTACATCACAAGTTGTCCAACCAATCTAGGAACCGCTATGAGGGCAAGTGTTCATATTGCATTGCCAAAATTGGCTCAAAATATGGATGATTTTAAAGCCATCACAGATAAGCATCATCTTCAAATCAGAGGAATCCACGGCGAGCACTCACAAAGCGAAGGCGGAATTTACGATATAAGCAATAAAAGAAGACTGGGAGCCACAGAAGTGCAATGTGTGCAAGAGATGTACGATGGAGTGGTAGAACTCATAAAAGCAGAAGAAAAATTATAAAAATTTTTGCTTTGAGTTCTAAACATTTTTTCTCCAGAATAAAAATTATATCATGAATTATTCAACCATTAGCTTTTTGAAGTTTTAAATCTTTTTTGTTATATATTAAAATCATTATGGCAAGAGAACTGAAGTAAATTAAAACTTCCATCAAAGAAGGATTGCCATTGTAGCCAAATAAAGATTTCATAAATCCACCAAGCAAACCATTTTCATGTACTATATGATTCATATCCCAGATATGTTCCACAAAAGTAGGAATTAAATTAGCTTCTTGAAATTCATGAACTCCGCGCGCAAATAATCCTGTTGCAAAGAGAACCAAAAGTGTGCTACTTATATTGAATAGATACTTTAAATTCATACCTTTAAGCCCTAGATAGACACCATAGCCAATTATAATTCCTCCTAGAACTCCTGAAAATGCAGATAATGTAGAAATACTATTTTGATTTGAAACCACTGCGTTTAAAAAAAGTGTTGTCTCAACACCTTCTCGCAAAATCGAAATAAAAACTAAAAATAATACCCCAATCCCCTTATTTGAATCAAGTGCATGTGCTATTTGTTCTTTTATGGCAGCAGTAGAATCTTTTTTATTTGCCATCCAAATGATGAGATATACGATTAAGAAAGCACCTAAAATCATAGTGACACCTTCAAAAATTTTCTCCGAAGTGCCACTAAAACCACCTACTAGTCGATGAAATGCAAATGCCCCGATAATGCTTCCGAGCATGCCTAAAAAAACTCCTGCATAAACAAATTTTATAAACTCTCTTTTGTTTATCTTTTTGAGATAACTAAATATAATGCCAACTATCAGAGCTGCTTCCAAAGATTCTCTAAAAGTTATAATAAACTCTTCCATTGTTTTTATTCCTTAATATTGATAATCAATATCATAATATAATAATGCTTAGATTAGGATTAATGCAAAATGACTTATGCCGTGGTTTTCCACATTTACTCCATATTGCTTTAAGACAATCAAAAGCTTTTATCAACGCTTGTTAAGCTACATTAACAATTGATTGTGAAATAGTTGTGTTTAAAGTTTTATAATTTACATATAAAAAAATAAAAAAAGGATATAAAATGTATGGACAAGGATATATGGGACCGATGGGACATATGGGATATTTTCCAGGTATGGGGTTGATTTTTTTCATAGTATTTGCGATTGTAATCTTTTTATTTGTAAGTTATTTTAAAAAAGACAATACAAATACAACAAAAAGTAATAATGCACTAGAAATACTCGAAGAAAGATTTGCAAAAGGAGAAATTACCAAAGAAGAATTTATCGATATGAGAAAAACACTGAGATAATTCGACTTAATTAAAAAAATGGGTGTTTAAAACACTTGTCAAACTATGGTATATTAGGAATAAACAAAGGTTTATTTACAAATGGCTGTAAAAAAGCTCTAAAATATGTATAAAT
>CAZYTB010000021.1:0-27427 GCA_964650375.1 uncultured Campylobacterales bacterium
CCCGTATACCTGGGGCTCCCAATGAGTTCAATCCGGATCAAATCAACGTATTTGATCCTCCATGCTCTAGGCCGCCTTGCAAATTGTGATCTCTAGGATGAGACTTGTCGCTCGGAATAACTCAAACCCAGCGACCAATGAATAGATCGAAACAATTCGCGGCCATGCTATGCATGACTCTTCTAGCACTCTTGCTCTTTCCATCGACCAGTGATGGGCAGCGCCAAACTCGACGAACCGATTCCTACCAGGGCGTAACGCTTCGAGCGCACCAGCGACTCGAACGTCGTGTTGTTGCAATGGAGGCTCGGATGAAGGTGTTAATCGATACGCTTGAATCCCTGACGGCGCCAGTCGAGCCATTGCCCGCAATAGATGCAAAGCAGCGCCCTAGCAATCCAAAGAAGCAACGACCGCGCGAGGTTACACCTGTCCCTGTCCCGGCGCGTGCCCCGCCGATCTCTATCACTTGGAAACCTCGCGATGGCAGATCAACATCGTTTGTGTTTCCTGCTGGCGAATCTGTTGAGCTGAAACGGGACGACATAGGCTTCCGCTGTTATACGACAACGACGCCAGAGCTGAATGCATGGATGATTACGGTCGCTGCGATCAATGGTTACAAGGATCGCGGAGTAGCCTACTTCGAGGACCTCACCATCCGCGCTAATGGCGCCGAGCTCGAATCGCTCAAAGGGCGCCATGTGATTCTTCCACGTGGCGCAATCCTCCGCCGCTTCTACCTTGGCCCCGATGCCGATGAGATGCGGGAATTGCAATGGGTTGATGATCCACGGCCCTATCCAGTATGGGCACCGTCTGCGTCGCTAGCGGCGCTCAAGAAGTCAAAGGCCCAAGTTGGGCCGTACTCGTTCCATTGGGGATACAAATCCCTCAGCAACTCACACGGTGGACAAGGCGTCGCGCCATTTCACGGTGGCCCAGACGATTGGCTTACCTGCGGCGAGGGGCGACGCCTACGCGAGAAAGAGATGCTGTCGGAATACCAGCGGCCGATTTGGTTGCTTGGGCCGCTGCCTCAAGAGCCGTACTGGATGGGTCGCACAATGGCCCACCGCCTTCAGGGCTACGATGACGATCCAGATGATTGGTGCGAGTACGCGCAGCGGCTTAATGAGTGGCGCCCAGCAGATCACACGCACTTGTCGCGAACGACTGGTGCCCCCGCAGCGATGGCTGGGTGGGATTTGCTTGCCAAGGATTGCCTTTTGATGAGTTGGAAAGATTTCAAGGCGGCGAATTCTTTGACGCGGCCGAAGGAGCTCGGGATTTTCGACAAGGCTCGCTGGCCCCTTTGGGCGAAGATCGAAGTCGCCGAAGGCCCCATTAACTCTGAAGGTGATCGGGCGATAGCCCATTGGTTGCGCCTGATGCGATGGGTACGTCCGTACGTTGACGCGTCTGAACTTGGGCCATATGAGGATGCCTACCGGCTATGGATCGGTCGAATGGAAGGCGCCTATGGAATCACGTATGCAATGGATCCACAGCCATCGGGGATTGGTCCGCCAGTCGATGCACCCAGTGTCCAAGCGTTTCACCTTCAGCTGAATCTATTCGAGTTCCAGCGATTTGGCGGACTCGATGAAATTGCTGAGAAGCTCGCTGCGCACCTTACACCGTCGCCCGGATGGTACTTCGAGTACCGGTACGGCATGCCTGGCGATACCATTTTGGATAGGGATAACTCCAAGAAAAGCGGCTACCCGCCGTATGGCACGATGACTCATGGAGTTCTCCAGGGGTATACTTCGCCAACGGCGCTGCTAAAAGACTCTGCTTATCGCGGACCAAATGGGTCTAGTCAGGATTTGGATTGTATCCCCAGGAGCATTTGGGAGCAGGGGCTTGTCGTGCCACCAAAGGTAAAGTAGGCTGCATTTTGTGAGTGCGAGGCTTGCTTCATAGTTTCAATTTCGCACTTGCGCTACTGGGATCGGGGACTTAACCCTCCGATCCTAGTTTTTTGGGCGTAACGCCCCCACTAGGCGCATCGGCTCATGCAGGCGCTTGCGGCTTCCTTCTTCTCGGGGTAGAACTGGACTTTCATTCTGTTCGCCATTTACGCCGATCCACAGGAGGACCTTGTGTCCAACAGCAAGCTGAAGTTACTGAATCCCAAGAAGGCGAAGGCCTCAAAAAGCACAGCAGGCAAAGTCACGAGTCCTGCAAAGACCCCCGACGTACCGTCCCAGCCGGAAGAGGTCAATCCGGGCAAGCTGTCGATCGTCGATGCTCGTAATCGCTGCGATGCGATCTACAAGCTCACGCGTTCGCTCGAGGATGCACAACGCGTTTTTGACAAACTCTCTACGAAAGCAAAAGTCGCAAAGGCAAAACTCGCGGAGTTAAGCGCGGCGCTCTCTCAAGAGATCAATGAGCAGCGTTTTGGTCCCGGCCCGCTGTTCCCCGTCGACGGTCCCGACGCATGACGCCGAAGAAAAAATCGGCCCGTAAAGCTAAGCGAAAGGTCGCGCCGAAGAGCAGGAAGAAGGTCGCGCCGAAAGGTCCCGCTTTGGAACTCGTCCGCTACAAGAAAGAATGGCCCGCTTTGAAATCGGAGACTCGCCACACGGCGAGTCTGTCACCCTATGCACGTAATGCGCGCACGCATTCCAAGGCGCAGGTTGCGCAGATAGCTGACTCGATCAAAGAGTGGGGGTGGACGAACCCGATACTCATCGACGAAGACGACACGATTATCGCAGGGCATGGCCGAGTCCTCGCTGCGGAGCTAATAGAGATCGAGGTCGTTCCGGTTGTAGTCGCCGACTCTTGGACCACCGAGCAAAAACGTGCTTACGTCCTCGCCGATAACCGCCTCGCCCTCTCCGCCGGTTGGGACAACGACCTCTTAAGCTTGGAGTTGACGGAGCTTTCAGGGCTCGATTTCGATATCAACCTGATCGGCTTCGAACCGTTAGAGCTAAAGACGCTCATGCGCGATGGGAAACTCGACGATGATGATGCGGCGGCCCCGCCGCTCCCCGAGGCGCCGACCTCAGCCGCTGGTGATATTTGGCTGCTCGGCCCCCATCGGCTGATTTGTGGGGACGCGACGGATGCCAAGGTTGTCGATGCGGTTCTCGACGGTGTTGTGCCGCGCCTGATGGTCACCGATCCACCTTATGGCGTAGAGTACAATCCAAAATGGCGCCATGATGCTGGCGTCAACAACAGCAAGCGCATCGGTAAGGTAGAAAATGACGAGCGCATCGACTGGACCGCCGCATGGCGTTTATTCCCCGGCGACGTCGCCTACGTTTGGCACGCGGGTCTCCATGCCGGAGAGGTAGCCCTTAACCTACAGGAAGCCGGGCTTGTAATTCGATCACAGATCATCTGGTCGAAGGATCGCTTCGCAATTTCTCGAGGCAACTACCATTGGCATCACGAACCGTGCTGGTATGCCGTGCGTGAGAAGAAGAAGGCCCACTGGATCGGAGGGCGCAAAGAGTCAACTCTTTGGGAGATTGCCGGTAGCAACTCCTCCGGTGAAGAGAAGACTATCCACGGCACACAAAAGCCACTCGAGTGCATGGGGCGCCCAATGCGCAACCACGATGCCGAGGCGGTCTACGACCCATTTTTGGGTTCTGGATCAACGCTGATCGCAGCACAGAAGCAGGATCGGCGCTGCTTTGCTATCGACATCGATCCGCGTTACGTCGACGTTGCCGTAATCCGCTGGCAAAACCTTACCGGAAAAGACGCAGTGCTCCATGGCAAGGGAGGCAAGCGGTCGAAGGCGCGCACGTTCAACGCGATTAGCGAAACGAGAAGGGGTGCGAAGTGAGTTGCGGCGATCCCTATTCGAAGTATTTGCCCAAGCGCCCGCTGAGCATAGTCGAGCGTTTTCCGCGCATGACCGGCAAGGAGAAAAAGGAGAAAGGGCGGTTCATTCTTCTTTGCGCTGCGCGCCGCCAAATGACTCGAACTGAATGCACTTTCCTGATGTTGTTTGCTTGCGACATGGAGGACGCTGGCCGCAAACAAGAGTACGTGTCATTGATTCGACACCTCGTTTTCATGCAGGACGTTTTTAGGGATGTTCGGGAGCATCACGCAGTGGTCAAACCATGACGACGACGATCTATCCCCTCGGCGACATTCGCATTCGGCTCTCCGATCATGCCGCCCTTCAATTTGCCAAGAGCGTGCATCGGATGAAACAGTTCCAGCTCGACAACCCATGCATCCCGTTGGTGCGCGGACTTCCCTTCCTTCCGCACGGCAACCGTTCTCTGACTCGCGAAGAATACAAGCGGCGCAGTTCCTTCGCGCGGCTGTCATTCAGGCTTACACAGATTTGGCTAACGCTGCACCATCGCCAACAGGAAATGGTGCCTGCCGGAGTGGCGAGCATGTTCAACCGTACCCCACAAAGCCGCTTCCATTAGTGGTTTGGCAACATTCAATCGCCACAAGATCTCATCTGCGATGAGTAGAAGTCCCCACAAATCAATCGCATACCATTCTAATGACAAGCAAAGTTACAGACTCGCTACTCTTCGGCGCTCCGCTCGATCCAGAGCATGTCCGCTTGGCCATCGACCTTCTCCGTGTCGAGATGTTTCCGCCAGATGGCTTGGTCTCTGTGTGTCCAGTTAGATTCGAGATGGCCATTGAACGTGCACCTCACGCAAAGCAATGGCCGCGTTTTATCTTTGCACAAATGCGCAACCCGAATCAGGAAGCCGCCAATGCGCAGATCGCTAGAGCGCTCGAAATCATCCTCTTTGCAGCTCGCGAGAACATGCTTAATGTTGTTCCTGTAGATGATGTCCCGTCGCCGCCAAACTCCATCTCAATTTGCACTCCATTGGGACGACACTGTCTCTCATCGAAGCCGTGCGCCATTCACGAAATTCCACATCGCGGAGAAACACACGAACATCGCGGAGAAACACACGAACTTACTCCGACCAAGAACAATGGCACGGCATCTCCCGAAGCGCGCATCAAATTGCTCGAAGCTCGCATTGAGAAGCTGGAGGGTGGATCGCCCCGTAGAGCTAGGAGTGATCTTCTTGCCTGGTAATCTCGGCAGCGTTGACTTGTCGAGCCTCAACCTGTCAAAAGAAGAGACAGATCTGCTCCAGCAGATGCTCAAACGGGTTGCCTGGAACATCATCCGAAAGTGCATCACCGAAGAGATGCTCAAAATTGATCCAAGCATCGAGCACCACCCATTCATCAGCTTTCTCAAAAACCCAGATCCGAAATTTGCGAGTGGAGAAATGATCCCCATTAGCGATGTTGCTAGGCCGCGCACTTCCAAGCTGCGTACCGCCAACATCAACGCCCGCCCGCATTTTCGCGATCCGCTCGCGCCTGACGACCAATGAAGAAGAAGACGACGCGCAAAATGACGCGCAAAATGGCAGCCTCAAAATCTACGACGCCCACGCTCCCTCCTCCGCGCTCCCCCGCCGAAGCGCGCGCCCGCAAGCCCATCGGGCGGCCACGCAAGCACACCCCGGCCGAAGCTGCCGAGATCGACAAAAAGCGCAAGACACGCCAGAGCAGGGAGCGACGCGGGAAGCTGAAGGCGTTGGCGGAGGAGGTCGCTGGGAATGAGCCGAAACGGGTCGCGATATCTCGGGAGCTAAAAAGAAAACGAGGCGTAACTGGCAAGCCGCCGTTCGAACCGACACTCGAACAGCGCAAGAATGTGGAGACAATGGCGGGCCTCGGATTGCGCCAGGAAGAGATGTGTTTGCTCGTCATCAACCCGCGGACCGAAAGGCCGATTAGGCTTGAGACGCTGATACGCTACTTCTCCGACGAACTCGCCCGTGGTGCCCCGCTGCTCCACTTGTCGATTGCCCAGTCCCTAGTAAAGAAGGCGCTTGGTGACGGCCCACAGGCGGTCACAGCGGGCATCTGGGTATCTAAATGCAGAATGGGCTGGAAAGAACGCCTGGCTGTAGAAGTCGAGGTAAAGTCAGGTGTAGTTGTCGCACCAGCAGCGATGACGCCGAACGAGTGGATAGCCCAGGCCGCCGCCCGAACGGAGAACAAACCAGAGCCTGGCACAGAGGATTGAAATGGGCGGTACCGATACGCCGAAGTACGAGTTCCAACCTTCCGCCGTTGACAGCATTCCCTTCTTCGACATCGTAACTGGGCGCAATATGAGGCTTGCCGGGTCAAGTTCGTCGGCAGGCGGTTGGATCTATTACCAGGAGCGGGGCCTGTCGAAAGATAAAACGCAGTCGGGCACCACCGTCGCCAAAGGGACGCGATGGTGCCCGCTGCGGAGAGCGACGTCGATGGACATGCTGCTCATTGTCGAATCGTTCTGGGAAACCTTTCGGAGCATTAACCCTTCAGTTGTGCTCCCTTATGCTGGCGCGGAGGTGCCGTTTTGAGTTCTGAAAAAGTACCGCGCAGCAACCGCTGCAAAGCCCTCGATGTATTGATTTTTCCGTTACGGCCGATTGAGGATGAATCATGAGCACTGAAGATTTGCGAACTGATGCAGCTGGCATCGTCTACAGCGTCCTCGCTTGGCTAACTACGCGCGAAGAGAGGGTGGAGCTCGGATCGCATTTCGACGCCGCGCCTGCTGCCGAACTCGCCCAGGAGTTCTGTGTTGCGGAAGGACTCGGCGAACCGCGCGATGACTGGGATGGCGGCGCCGTTCAACGGGACTTCCCATGGAGCTCGTTCGTTGCGAATGCCGAACTGATAAACGATTTCAGTAGCGATTCCTACGATCTCTCGGTAGGTGAAATCGTCGTTAACGTTAACCGTGACGTTCGAATTTTTCTCGGCGATTTCGCTTCATCTAGCAGCCACAAGTTCGATTGGCTCAACCCAGTCACTGGTGGAGTTCATTGTTCGTCAGTAGAGATTTGGAGTAAGTGGGCTGGGGAGCAACTCTGGATACTTTCAAACTCCAAAGAAGATGGTTGGTTTTTTCGTAGTCCGTTTGCAAATGGAATTGTTGGTGACGAGGACAAACCTTGAAGTATCCCAAGCCCTCCATTGGTGACGTTGTCTGTGTGACCCATGGTGGCCCGAGGCACCCCGTCGGTTCAGACGGCAAACCAGACGGCAGACCGGTTAAGTTCGACGATTTTGTCGTCACCGGTGCTGGCCGCCTTTATTTCTATGTCCATGATGTTCGCGTTGGAGACTTGAAGTTCTGCCTAAATGATTGGCGAGAGCACCACAGGGAGTACATGGGGTCAAGGCGCTGGGCGTTCCCGTCGATTCAAGAGGTAATGAGTCATGCCGAAGCTGCGCGTATTTCTAGCGAACTGCGGCGAGAGTTTGGCTCATGCATATGGAATGCGCATCCAACCCTATCCGTCGAAGCTCTGCGCGAGATCATCGAGATTGTGGAGGCTTCGAAGTGACGTCCGAGGAGTGGATCGCTTTTAGCGAGTGGCTAGCGCGCAAGCACAATATTGCGGTCGAGTCGATCAAATGCCAGTCAGACTTTGCTCTGTCTGTTGTGCAATTCTCTCCTTTGGTGGCAACTAAATTTACCCAGAGCATGGCGATTGGCTTCATTGGAAAAGTATCCGACATCGGGAAGGTATCCGATTTCGTGTTAGGCGATCAGCAAACGAAGGCCCCGGACGAGGCCGGTCCTCTGCCCGAAGAAGCGCGCTTGTACTTGCGGGAGATGGGGATTGAGATTGAGATTGATGTCTTTCAGTGGGACGCTTTCATGCGAGGAGGTGTCCCACTACTGAGGTTTTTTTTGAGAGCTCGCACTTTCAGGCGTGCTGGACTAACCGCCAGCGAGATTCTCGCCAAATGGCTAAAAGGATGTGGCCACATTCCCGATCTTGGTGCACCGTGGGACTGCGAAGAATGCACGGACCAGATAGCGAAAGCGATCTCCCGCGTCGTAGACCCGGCCATGCTCCGCGAGCTAATTGCGGAGCATGCAACGAAGAACAGACTGAACTGAGTAGATTTTCAACGGAGCATTTCATGGACAAACGAACCGAGCATCGGCCGGGCGCCCCCCGGCTTCTATCGCCTTCCATTGTGTTTGGCACTGTCCTGATCGTTGTTTATGGTTTGATTCTGATAGCGCCTCCGGCGGATCAAGACGACGCACAAAGTGCGTTAGCTTCTACGCGCGAGCGCAGTGCCCCGATACCTACAGGTTCGCTCCGTACTGCTCCCATCTCCGCCCAGCGCACCGCCCCCCCGCCGCCGCTTACCGAAGCTGAAGAGCCCGCGCAAACGTGGCGCCCCGCCGAAGGATCACCAGTGCTGTTAATCGATCCCGAGCGATGGGGCAGCACATTCGCTCCAACGATTGATACTTTGACGAGGCAGCTCCGCATTGTTCCCCATCTCGCTGACTTGACCGAGGATCAAATCCGCATCGCATGGGAGACGCCCGGGTTCCAGGAAGCTTGGCGTCTCAACAGAGAGCACATGGCTTTCCGGCAATTCCTATCGGGATACAAAGCGCGCGAGTACGCGAGGTGGGAGTCTGGCCTGCCATCCATTGCGCTCGAGACAGAAGTACAGCCCGTCGTGAGCTTCATCGCGGCATTTCCTAACCCCGGCAAAGTTTGGTCGGCGCTCAACGCTTACTCCGCTGATGTCATTAACGCAATCCACGGGTCAGGGGAGCATATCCACGAACAGGATGTTGTGCCGACGCATTGGGGTCTCTTCGGAGAAGTCCTAGAGCAGGCGCAAGCTGCCACGGCCCTTGTGGATCTAACGCTTGAAAAGTTATGAAAAACCTACTGTTTGCCGTGATGGCATTTTTCTTCCTTGCTACCGGTGCTCGGGCCGGTGACGTGACCCAAGACTCGCAATGGGGAAACAACCCCACTGTCACCATCACGTACGTCGGTACCATGATGGGAACGGTCAAGGTCACATTCACTACGCCGACAGACGCTGGCACTTCAACGACGGGTACCCCCGGCGTGCATGGCGTAACGGAATGCCCAGCTACGTCTGTTGGCGGGACGCTGTACCGCATCGTGCGTGTTGGCAACACGTCCTATGTGGAGAAGAAAGTCGATGGCGTTTGGAAGCGCGTTCCAGAGAAGCCGAAAGTGAAAAAGGAGAAAGAGCAGACGCATAAAAACACGTCGGTCACTTAGCCGGGGCTTGCTAGGCATGGCTCGGTTCGGCGCGCGTCGCTGGGTCGGGCCGTTTTTACATTTTCTATGATCTGAAACGACAACAAATGGAGTACCGACATGATAGATAACAATGAAGAATGCGAGATTCCCGGTGACGAATGCGAGATCTTTGATGGCATGCTTGGCGGCGACGCGGCAGCGGCTCCGTTTAAAAAAAAGCTAGCTATTGAATTTGAACAATGGGCTTCAGCATGTCGATTGAGGACAGACCTTTCTGTTGGCTCATCGCCCAATCGTGGAAGGTACAAATGGCGTGAAGCGCGCCTTCTTTATGCCGCCTTTGCCGCTGGTGCTGACTCAATGGCAATCTCAATGGCAAGTGTAGTCGCTAAGCGATTGAGGCAAGTGAAATGAACGAGCGATTCAAGCGGCGGTATACCCTCCTACCTCTTTACGATGAAAGCCCCAAGTCGCAACTCGACGAAGCGTTTGACAAATACAAGCGAACCGAGAAATGGGGGCGCTTCATTTGGCTGCGCGACTTTTTCACGAAGCAAAACGCTCGAGACATAGCGCAGGCGATTCGCGAAACGGTTTTCAGTCGCGAAACAGCGGCTTTTTGCCTCTTCGTGTTTTCGGTTGGAATGATGCTTTGGTTAGCCGGGGACGTTCCCGGGTTCCTGTACGCGACCGGCCTGATCTATATGAAGGCGTCCTATCGAGGGCCGTTTCGGTTGTTGAAGTGAACAAAGACCTGCGCTATCTCCGATTCATAAGGTTGAGTGCAGGTATAATGCGAGCGTGCGGCGTCCAATCGCACGGCGACTAACCCCGGACCAGCCAGCGCGAAAGGGAGCCACGTTTTGTCTAGGCGTGGCTCGTCTGGAATCCTATTGGGCACGGCGAGCATCGGATACTGCTTCCGGTGCTCGCCACTTTCGTTAGCGCATGCTTCTTGCTGTCCTAATCTGCAAGGCTTCACATTTATCGCGCTCTTTCCTCTCCTGGCTGCAAAGCGGGGGTATCTTGTAAGTGAGCAAGGGAAGCCGTACTGGGCTTGCCGACAAACGCGGTGCTTCAACTGCGAACTGGCGACCGAGCAGTAGTAAGGACGCCAGGGCATTAAGGCGGTCGTTTATCTCGGGAGATACGCCTAACCCTTGTTCGCGGCGGGGAGCGATTGCATAGGCGCTCCCCGCCATTTTTGTCTCTGCGCTCGCCATGTTAGGCTGTCGCAATGACCACTGCCATGTTACCCGTCGTTCAGAAAGGCGATCAAAGTGAATTTGACGTGCTTTTAGCTGAGGAAAAAACCAAGCAGGCGGCGAAGCCGATCCCGGATCGGTACATCGAGGGGAAGCTGGTTACTTGGGCGCCGCAGGAAGGCAGCCAGGTTGAGTTTTTGGCCTGCCCGTTGGTCGAGTGCCTATACCACGGCACGCGTGGACCGGGCAAGACGGACTCGCTCTTGATGACTTACGTGCAGCACGTGGGCAAGGGCTATGGCGTCGCATGGCGTGGCGTGATCTTTCGGAACACATATCCGCAACTCGCTGATGTCGTCGCAAAATCCGAGCGATGGTTTCGCCAGGCCTTCCCGACGGCGCGCTTCAACAAGTCGAAGATGCAATGGGAGTTTGAGACCGGCGAGGTGCTGATGTTCCGGCACATGAATCGCGAAGAGGATTACTGGAATTATCACGGCCACGAACTGCCGTTCATCGGCTGGGAAGAGTTGACCAACTGGCCGGATGAGCGATGCTTCAAGAAGATGCTGTCATGCAGCCGCTGCTCTGTCCCTGGCGTCCCGCGCATGATCAGGTCAACGACCAATCCGTATGGCGTCGGCCACGGCTGGGTGAAGGAGCGCTATCGTCTCGATGGCAAGTGGTGGGTTACGCAGGTCATTACCGACTCGGTTGATTTGAATGGCAACCTCGAGCCTCCCCGTGCCGCGATTCACGGCCACATTGACGAGAACCTAATCCTGCTCGCCGCTGACCCGAACTACAAGCAGAGCATCGGGTCGTCCGCGTTGAACCAGGCGATGGCCGACGCTTGGCTTAAGGGATCCTGGGATGTTGTCGCTGGCGGCATGTTCGGCGACGTGTGGAGCCACAAGTGGAACAACGTCCAAGAGTTTGAGGTCCCGCATACCTGGCGCATCGACCGTGCATTCGACTGGGGGTCATCGAAGCCGTTCTCGGTTGGCTGGTACGCGGAGTCAGACGGATGCGACCTGACCTTCCCCGATGGGAGGGTTATGTCCACCGTTCGCGGCGACGTTTTCCGCATTGGCGAGTGGTACGGTTTTACCGGCCGACGGAACGAGGGGCTCCGCATGCTCGCTGTCGACGTCAGTGTCGGGATCGTCGAGCGGGAGCTCCTACGCGGCTGGCGAGAGCTGGGGAAGCGGGGAAGCCGCTGCAAGCCGGGCCCGGCCGATTCGTCGATTTTCACTGTCGAGAGTGGCCGATCCATCGGCCTCGACATGGAGCAGCCGGTCCGAATCCAGGGGCACGTCCTTGCCGGGACCACCTGGACCCGCGCAGACAAGCGCCCTGGGAGCCGCAAGGCGGGCTGGGAGCAAATGCGAGCGATGATACGGGCGGCCCACGGCGGCACCGTACGCGAGGACCCAGGGCTATTCGTGGTAGGCGAGGCATGCCCGCAGTTCCTCCGTACCGTCCTCTCCCTCCCACGGGACGAGAAAGACCTGGATGACGTCGATACGGATGCCGAGGACCATATCGGCGACGAGGTCCGCTACCGCATCCGATCCGCCGGTGTTCGCCTCCGGAGCGGCCGCACCGCTGGCATGTACTGATTCGCGTGATATAAAGGCGGGGCATTTTTCCTTTGCATTTACCGTAACGGTGGGAAACGAGATCAATGGGCGTCGAAAGCAAGCATCCCCTTTACACAGAATTCAACCAGGACTGGGCGCAGCTTCGCGACACTTACCGGGGCGAGAGAATCGTCAAGGAGCGCGGGCATGCCTATCTTCCGCCCACTGCCGGGATGCTCGCCGATGGGGCACTGAATGGAACGTCATCATCTGGCGCAAAGGCCTATGACGCGTATCGCGGCCGCGCGCGTTTCCCGGAGCTCGTTCGGCAGGCCGTCGAGACGATGCTCGGTGTGATGCACCACAAGCCGCCGACCATTGAGCTCCCGAAGAAGTTGGAAGCTATGCTCGAGCGTGCAACCCTGCGAAACGAATCATTGCAGATGCTTCTGCGCCGGATCAACGAAGAGCAATTAATCACCGGGAGACTCGGATTGCTTCTCGAAGTTCCCGATTCGCCCGGTCCCGTCTTGCCGTACATCGCCCTGTACCAAGCGGAGCACATCATCAATTGGGACGATGGCGCAAGGGGAAACGCGGAGCTGAATTCGTTGAACCTAGTCGTGCTTGATGAGAGCCAGGAAGAGCGGATCAATTCGTTCGAATGGGAAGACGTTAAGAAGTACCGCGTTCTCGTTCTTGGAGACATCAACGAAAACGAGGCGCAGGGCACCGGCGTTTACAGCGTCGGAGTGTTCAAAGACGACGGCACGTTCAGTCAAGATGCGCTGCTCGAGCCGTCGATCAGCGGGACAACGATGGATAGGGTTCCGTTTTCGTTCATCAATATTAACGACGTCGTTCCGACCCCTGATGACGCCCCGTTGCTCGGCGTCTCTAATCTCTCGCTGACCATCTACCGAACCGAGGCAGATTACCGCCAGGCTCTGTTTATGCAAGGGCAGGACACGCTCGTAACGATTGGGGCGCTACGTGGCGAAGGCGAGGCAGTCCGCGTTGGCGCCGGGGCAACTATCGACCTACCTCTCGATGGGGATGCCAAATTCATTGGTGTGAGCTCCGAAGGTTTGTCTGAGCTGCGCAGTGCGCTCGAGAACGATTACACGCGTGGCGAGCAGCGTGCGAATGGCTTGCTCGAAACAGTAAGCCGTTCTGCTGAATCTGGCGAGGCTTTGCGCGTGCGCGTCTCGGCTCGTACTGCATCATTGAATCAGATTGCGCTCACTGGCGCATTTGGTTTGCAGGAGATTCTCCGGATGGCGGCGACTTGGGTTGGTGCTGATCCCGAAGAGGTCATCGTGACCCCCAACCTTGACTTCGTTGCTGACCGCCTCCCCGCCGCCGAATTGACCGGCTACATGGCGTCGAAAGGCCTCGGCGCTCCGATATCGCTGCAAAGCATTCATGAGCAGATGCAGGATCGCGGGCTGACATCACTGACTTGGGAGGAAGAGCTGGTTCGCCTGCAAGAGGAAGCTGACGCAGGGCTCCCCGGCGCCATCGCCGCAGGCACGGAAGATGACGCTGGCGTAACGGAGGCTGGTTCCCCGGAAAAGGGGATGGGCGAAGACGACAAGGGCGATGAAGATGCCGACGAGCAAGATGCTAAGGACGAGGCGAATGGCGAAAATGAAGAAGAGTAAAATCACCCCCCCGAGTTCGGACGAAATGATTGAAGGTCGTCCACTTTTGATAATTCGCTGGAACGATCACTGGGCTCGATCTGGGTGGGCACAGATCGACGAGTGCATTTCAGATGAAAGCATGGAGCCATACTTTTGCATTTCTGTTGGCTGGGAGATCGGGAGAAATGACCGGGTTGTAAAGCTAGCGCAGTCGCTCGACGAGGGCACTAAATGCGCTGAAGTCATCACGATACTTTTGAGCGATGTGATCTCGGAGGAAGAGATCACCTTTGCTTAACCGCGCGCACCCTGTTGCGAGGATTTAGATGCAGACCTACAACGAAGCATTGCTTGACGCGATGATCCGGCATCAGATCGGACTCTTGCGGTATTCGGGCAGCGTACGAAATCGCATCTGGAGATTGCTCGACGCTACCGAGTCCGACATCAAAGCACAGATTAGGCGCCGTGGTGGCGATGCTGGTTTTGCTTCTTCGAAGCAAGTGAAGGCGCTAGATCAACTGCTTAAGGGATTGCGGAAGACACGCGTCGGCGCTTGGAAACAGGCAACTTCGCTTTGGATGGAAGAGATGCACGCGCTTGCATTGGCAGAGCCTGGATTTTTCGACCGTACGCTAACGGCTTCAATCCCTGGCATTGAGCTCGGAACCGTCCTGCCCGACCCCGCCGATCTTAATCGGATTGTCACATCGAAGCCGTTCATGGGAAAGACAATGCGCGCCTGGGCATCCAACGTTCGCGCGGCCGACATTGGCCGAATTGAAGATCAGATCAAAATCGGGCTTACACAAGGCGAGTCGATCCCCGCGCTTTCGCGCAGAATAGTTGGATCCGCGAAACTGAAAGGCCGCGATGGCGTTACACAGATCACGCGCCGCAATGCCGCTGCCATTACGAGGACGGTCACGAACGGCATTGCCTCTGAGGCTCGCAAGTCGTTCGCGTCAATGAACGCCGACCTGATCCCGTTCGAGGTGTTCACAGCAACGCTCGACTCGCGGACGACGCCTATCTGCCGTCGCTACGATGGCAAGCGGTACAGAATCGGCGAAGGTCCGCAGCTGCCACTCCATATGGGCGAGCGCTCCCTTTACAGCCCGTCGATTGATGGCGACGTTGTGGGTAGCCGACCACGACGCGATTTTACACAGCGCTCTTTGTTGCGTGACTTTGCCAAAAGAGAGGGTTTCGGTGCGCCCAAAACAAGGGCAGCGTTACCGCGTGGCACGAAGCGAGACTTCGACGCTTTCGCACGTAAGCGCATGCGCGAGCTAACCGGCCGTACCGCTGCGAGTACGACATACGGTCAATGGCTTGGGCGTCAATCGGCTGCGATCCAGAACGATATCCTCGGTCCTACCCGAGGCGCGCTTTTCCGTCGCGGCGATCTAAAAATTGAAAAGTTCGTTGAAGCAAGTGGCCGCGAACTTACCCTCGCAGAGCTGGCGAATCAGTACACCGACTCGTTCTTGCAGGCTGGTCTTGATCCAGCCCTGTTTCAGTAGGAGTCGGACATAGAAGCCCGCTGTGACACGGTCGCAGCACAACCCGTTGATGAAACATGAAACTAAATACCCTCTACGATTCCGTTGATGACATCCCCGAAACTATTGAAGACTTTCGCTCCCTTTTCACTGAGAAAGGTGGGAAGTTTGAGCTGACGGGGATCGCTGGTATCCAGACGGCCGCCAATGTTGAGCGCTTGCAAGGAGGCCTCACGAAAGAGCGCCTCGACCATAAGGCGACGAAGGAAAAGCTATCCGTCTGGGGCGATCTCGACCACACCGACGTCGTCGCCAAGCTCGATAGGTTTCCTGACCTCGAAGCCGCAGCAAGTGGCAAGCTCGATGAGGCCGCTATCGAAGAGATCGTTTCAAAGCGCGTCGAAGGCACACTTCGTTCCAAGCTGTCTCCGCTTGAGCGCGAGAACAAGAAGCTCGCGACGGTCAATCAGGAACTCACCGTTGCCAATGCGGACTTTGCCCAGGCCAACACTCAACGGAGGGTGCACGACAGTGTTCGAAAGGCTTTGACGACTGCCAAGGTGATCCCCGAGGCTCACGAAGATGCGCTGCTTTTGGCGGATAGAATCTTCGAGATCACAGAGGAGGGCGCGGTCGTCACGCGAGACCAGGTCGGCGTCGCTCCCGGTCTTGATCCGGCTGGATGGCTAACAGAAATCCAGGAGAAGCGCCCGCATTGGTGGCCCGCTTCTGCCGGTGGAGGCGCACGCGGCAGCGGTACTGGCGGCAATTTCTCAGGAAAAAACCCGTGGAGCTCCGAGAATTGGAACATGACCGAGCAAGCACGCATCTACAGGGACAAGGGGCAGGAATACGCAGGCAAAATGGCCGTCGCCGCCGGGACAACCATCGGCGGGGGACGCCCTGCCGCGAAGCGATAGGCGTCGCCTGAAAAAATTCCGTCTTGACGGATAGTCTGATTTGGACCTAGATTGCGGGAGCGAGGAACCGACGAGGCGTTCTCGCTCCCGCATAGCGATGGGGTCATGATGGTGCACGGCATCAATCGTGAGACTCGCTGCCGATCCGACGGCCCACGGTGGCTGGCATCTGGCTTTTTTCGCCCAGACAAACCACCCAACCTTACGAGGTATCGCCATGGCCGTCGGCCCGCTCACTCAGGTTTCAGACGTCGTCGTTCCTGAGATTTTCACTCCCTACGTTCAGCAAGAGACCGAGAGAAAGTCTCGCCTCGTTCAGTCTGGCGTCCTTCAGCGAAATCCGTTGATGGATAATCTTCTGTCGGGAGGCGGCCTCACGTTCCAGGTCCCTTCATTCCGCGATCTTGACGACGACGCGGATAACGTGTCCACCGATGCTGTCTCTGATGCCATCGCCTGGACGCAGCTTGGAGGCAGCGCCGTTGGCGGCAACTACCCGACGCTAAACGATTCCATTCCTGCCAAAGTCGGCACGGACACTGAGATCTCTGTTCGCATGTCGCGCAACAAGAGCTGGTCTGGATCTGACCTTGCATCGTCTTTGGCCGGTGCAGACCCCTTGGATTCGATTACGAGCAATGTGTCAAAGTACTGGATGCATCGTTTGCAGCGAACGTTTATCGCGACCATCAAGGGTCTCATCCTCGACAACGTCGCCAATGACGGTGGTGATTATCAGAACGACATTTCCGGTGGCGCATTCGTTGATGGCGTGACCAACTTCTCTGCCGAAGCCTTCATCGACGCGTCCGTCACCATGGGCGATTCAATGGAGGATCTCTCCATCGTCATGGTGCACAGTGTCGTGTACGCACGAATGCAGAAGAACAACTTGATCGACTTCATTCCTGACGCGACAGGTCAGACACAAATTCCGACCTTCCAGGGTCGAGAAGTCATCAAGGATGACAGCATGCCTGTGACGGGTAGCGTGTACGACTCCTGGCTGTTTGGCTCCGGTGCCGTGCAGCTTGGCATCGGCTCCGCGAAAGTCCCCACTGAGGTTGAGCGCAAGCCTGGCGCTGGCAACGGCGGCGGCCAAGAGATCCTCCACTCTCGCGTAGAGTGGGCGCTGCACCCCGTCGGTCACGCCTACACCGGCACGCCCGCGAATGGTGGGCCCGCGAACGGTACCGGCGCCAACGATCTCGAGAACGCAGCTTCCTGGAACCGCGTCTTCGGCGAGCGGAAGATGATCAAGTTTGCGCGTCTCGTTACCCGCGAAGCGTAGACAGATCTAGATCGGTGGCGCGGTTGATTTATGTCGACCGCGCCACTGTCACGGCTCACATCAGGCGCAATTCACAACCACGATTCATGTCCACAAAAAGCGAACGAACTGGAAAGAGAAGGCATCTAAGGCGCACTCGATTTGATCGGTTGCGACTGAATCCAGAACAGGGTACACCGCGTTCAGGCGCATTGCTTGGCTTTCTAGAGCGCCAAGGTACACGCCTCGCTGCAACCCCGGCGAGCGTCGCCTTCACTGCCGATTTTGCGAACAATGAAATCGACGTCACGGCTCACGGATTGGCTACTGGAGACGGCCCGTTTCATTTGACAACAGCGACGACGCTTCCGGCTGGTCTCGAGCTTCTCACGGATTATTGGGTGTCGGTTGTGAATGCAAATTCGCTTCAGCTCCACCGTGGTGGTTTTGAGGGTGTCGGCGGAGTGGCCATCGCATTCACTGATGCCGGGACTGGCGCACACGCTATGGCGCGGCCGACTGACGTTGAGGGAATGTTTCATACCAATCGGGCGAACGATCCATTGACGATTGCGGCCGCTACTGACATCGACGACCTCCGGTAGGTCTTCGATCCTCGACCCCAGCGGCTTTCGCCATTTCCCGTTGGGGTCACTACAAACAACCTGCAAAACATAAGAGAAGCCATGAACCTGCAACAAGCTATCAGCAACCTCAATCCCGCCCGCGACTTCGACTGGACCGCCGATGGGCTCCCTCGGATGGACGCTATCGCCGAGATGACTGGGGACAACACGGTTACGCGCAAGCAGGTGACGGATGCGGCTCCCGGCCTAATGAGGGACAATGCGCCTGAAATCCAAGATGATGCCATCGCTGATGATGGAGATAGATCTGAAGATCAGGTAGTTGTCGATGAAGAAGACGCCCCTGATGCCGCCCCCCCCTCCAGCCTTCTGGAAGAGGAAGAGGAAGAGCCTTTGGACGTTCTCACAATGCGAATCGACGAAGTCCTCAGATCTCCTGATCTCACAAAAATGGCGCTTGACGCAATCAAGGCACGGGCGTCGAGTAAGCTTGTTGAACGCAATCGGATCGATGCTGAGCTTAAGGAGCTCTACTCCAAGAGCGAAATGCTAACGCGCGCAAATGTGCAACACGACCAGCGCGCAAAGGCGCAGGGAACGAAAAACACGAACGTGCAAGACTACCTGGCATCTCAAGCTAAGTCGCGAGCAGATCGCGCGGCCCGGGCGCGGAAATTCATCGAAGCTGGAACCACAATTGGTGACGTTGTCGCGCAAATTCACGGCAGTTCACCGCTCGATAATGCGATGAAGCAAAGAAGGCCCGCTCGCGGCTCTCAGCGTCCCGCCCCTCGACAGATCCAGAGCTAAGCCATGACTGGCGACACGCTCCAACCGCTGGAGCCTGGTTCAGATCTCAATCAGGCGGTCCGGTTCTATGCGCGAGGGCGTCGGCGTTCTCTCGCGGGGATGCCGAGAATGTCTCGTTCGCATTTCTACGGGATTCCAACGGCTACAATCCCTGCCGCCGCATTCCCGGCGAGGGACGTGCTTGTGACTTTCTGGACGGCTATCCGCATCACTGGCGCGGCACCGACTGGCCTCATCTTCGAATTTGGTTCAGACGCTACGGCTATCGCGGCATGGCTCAACGATGATGAGATTTCATTGCGCGCGGGCGATGCCGCTGCCGGAGATCGCGCGTTGGCAACGTTCACAAATCCTGGCGGATCTCTTCCGGTGGGCCTCGAGCTCGATCTCGTCTTCGCTGTTCGCCCAGGAGATGGGCGGGTCCGTATTTGGGGCAATGGGAAAGAGATAGCTCGCGATATAGCATTGGGCGGAGCGCTACCGTCTGGTTGGGGCGCCAGCAGCCCGGGGGCTTTTGCAACCTCTGCAAACGGGACCTTGCCTGGCGATGTTTCCCAGACGGGTGCTCCGTCCTCTTTTGATGTCATTTCACCGCTTTCCGTTTTTTCGAAGCAAGTGCCGAGGCACTTCGTTTGATGGTTTTGGCCTCAACAGCAATTGGCGGTGCGCGTAGGCAAGCTGCGCTTTATCATGCGCGCGAACGCCGCCGCTCGCTGCTCTCCGATGCCGAGCTGTTTCGTAATTTGGAGCTCGCGGATGGGGATGCTGCTGACCTGGTCCCGGTTTTCCCTGACGCGCTAGCCCCGATCACGTTTGCTGGGATGGCTGAGTTCAACGGGGGGGGAGCGGAAGACGAAATAGTTCTGAGCACTGGCCCCGTGGAGCTCCTTACGCGTTCGAGCGGTCTCCGGCTGACTGCTGATGGCGAAGCGTTTGATATCTCCCTTAGCCCAGGCCAGCGCTTTCGTTGGAACCTGGCTGTGCGCCCAGGAGATGGCCAGGTTCGATTCTGGGTAGACAGCGAGCGCCGTGTTGCCGCCGGGCTTGCAACTGCGCCTTTCTCCTGGCATGGCGCCGGAACGCTTACATACGACAGCAGGGCGCGATTGACGGCGCGCTCCCCCCTCTCGGCTTACTACCAGCAGAGACCTAGGCACTTCGGCGATGCATCTATCGCCATCCCCCCAGGCCCTGATGGCGACTCTATTCTTTTCCGTGCGGCAATCGCTACGTTCCTAACCGGCTCCTTTCCCTTTCAGGACAACCCCCAGTAACCATGGCAATCGCAGACGATTTCAGCGTCGCTGTAAATGGCGACATTCGCTACACAGGGACCACCGCGAATTACACCGTCCTCGAGCTTCACCGCTTCCTGCAAGACCTCGCCGACGATGCCGTCGCCTCTGGGGATGATTTGTTGGCGATCTCCGACGAAACGCCTTCGGATCGTTCGACCGACAACATCGTTACGCTGATCAACGGTTACAACATTGACGCTACTGCCGCGATCCATCTCTACGACGGATCTGTTTCGCAGGGCTCCGGCGGCACGGCCGCCATTTACGCCGGGCTCGTAGTTGTTGGCGCAGTCGAGACTGGGACGGAAGTGATCATCATCCAGAACAATGGTCTCCTAACGGATACCTGGACTGCTGTTCCGAATGCAGACGCTGCCGCGAACATCATCCTTCGGTGCCTCGTTTTGACGCACACGTCTGGCGCAGATATCGACGGTCAACGACTGATCGTGCAGGCGCGCGAATACGGAGACACCTATGCCGAGTTCTCCGTGACGATGGGGCTCGGAAACAACACGGCCGCGCTCTTCACGTCGAACGATCTCAACAACTCGACGGCACAGGCGACAGTTAATGCATGGACGATCACAAACACAGAGGGCTACCAAGGCCTCGACGTTTCTGGCGACGCGGTCGATGAGTTCTATTACAGCCAATGGAACCTTGGGATCCAATCGATCAACGACCTCTATGAGTTCGGCAAGGACATTCAGCGGAGGGGGACAGCGGAGACGCTCTATGGCCTCTCCGGCTCATTGTTCCGTGGCATCACACATGAGATCGTAGTCGATACGCCGACAGGTACATTCAGCGCGTTCGAGCCGATTTCTTGGTCTGGTGGAACCGGTCAAATGCTTGCCATCGATTCCACCGCAGCCGCGACAAAGATGTGGATGCAACTCCTTACCGGGACGGCACCAATCAATAACGACGTGATAACTGGCGGGACCAGCGCAGCAACCGCGACGATGAACGTCACGATAACAGCGAGAACCGTTCCCGGGTCAATCATGGGCGTTTCTACCGGGTCAGCGATTATCGGAGCCTATGGATTAGGCATCGACCCGACCGACCTTTCTGCGAGCGACCAGTTGTTTGACCTCGACAACGCCTTGGTTGTCCCGCCGAACAACGTCACGTTTACAGTCTCTGGCTTGGTGAGTGGCGAGGACCGAGTCCTTGTTGGTCCTGAGTCTGGCGGCGTGATCGATGTGGCACAGCTAGCACTCAACACGACGTTGGCCGGTGCCGCAGAAACTGCTGTCGTCTTGACTGGGTCCATCCCAACTGATACTCCGACGACGGGGACAATCCGCATTCAGCTTGACAGCGGCATCTATCGTCGTGTCGCCTACACCAGTTATACCGGATCGACGTTCACTATTGGAGCGACCAACTTCACAAGCGACAATGCGACGTCGGCCAACAATGTTTGGATCTCCTACATCGATGTCCTGGCTGGAAGCACAAGCGAAAGCTTCACTGGCGTCTACCTCGCTGATCGCGCTCTGTTCGTGCGTGTCCGCGACGGTGGCGGGACGCCCATCAAAACCTTCGAGACCACCGGAACGCTCGGCGCTGCGGGCGGTGCGGCTACGGCGATCCGTGCTTCGGATGCATAGGATTCGAGATGGCCGTTACTGTCCCCGCAGCATTTGAGCTAATGACGTCGTCGCATGATGCGGCGACGTTGGGACGTGGGCGGACAGGTAATTTCACATCGACAAATGTGACGAAGGTGGCTGGAAACCTTCCGATCACTTCAAATGGCACACAGGCCGTAAATAGTGAAGCGTCTGCTGCGACTGGTTCTGGGTCGTTCCTTTGGTGGGAGTTCATAAATGGAGGAACGTCGATAAACGCTTCGGTCAATTCGAAGGTTCTTATTTTCTCCACCCAGTTCAACGCTCCGAACAGGATCCAAATGAGAACCCTTGCCAACGGTGGGGTTGAGTTCCGAATTGGGTCAAACGATGGGGCTACGCCGCCGACGACAAATTACAAGCATTATCGAGTTGGTGGGAATGACACGCCGTTTGGTTCGGCGCAGGCGGGACCCAGATGCATTGTGATTGACCTGAACGATGCATCGCAGGAAAGCAGCGTCGGTACGTTCTCAAATTCACTTGTCCAAACGTTTGCCCTCGGTCACGGACGATTCAACCAGGTCGCGACAGGGACGGCGCATCTGTTCTTCCAGCGTGCATGGCTGTTCGATACTGAGGTGAATGGTTCGCGGCCTGAGTTCACCGGAACTGGGAGCACTTGGCAGGATCTCGTAGACGCCATCCTGGGTACTAGTTACACAAACCAGATCGGTGCGGATTGGATCCTGCCTCTCGGCGAAGAGGCGTTGTTTGTCGCTGCACCATGGCAAATCGGTGACGGGATTTCTGCGACAACGTTCAACGACAACGGCATGACCATTGTTGGTCCTTCGCACAACAACCCTGCCGATCCTCGTTTTCGATTGACCTCGCAATCGATGCGATGCGCGATCCGTCTACGCAACAACGTCGCCGATGTTGTCACGTTATCGGGGACGTACAACTACGCCGACAGCCTATCCCCAGATTTAGATTTCAATGTCTCGAACGCGTCGACGATTGATCTAGCTGGGTCGACGTGGATCGGCCGTGGTGCGGTGACACTTGGATCGAGCATTAACAGTCTATCTGTAACGTTCGACAGATGCGGCGTCGTGAATCTCAACGGTGCGAAGTTGACACTTTCCACATACAAGGATCAAACCGACACGCACGCTTTACTTCTGGCATCCGCGCAAACGATTCGTGGCATGGACTTCTCTGGGTACGCCGGAGCTCATGCTATCGAAATTAGCGCGGCAGGGGCCTACACCATGAACGGCTGCACGTTTGATGGGAGCGGAACTGCCGAAGTCGAAAACACATCTGGTGGGTTGGTAACAATAACGGTTACCGGCGGAGGTGACGTCCCAACGATCACAAACACTGGCGCCGGGTCTACCACAGTCGTTATAAATTCGATCAAGGTCCGTGTGACTGTAGTCGATGCAGTCACTGGAATTGTTATCGAGTCTGCTCGCGTCTATATGGAGGCTGATAGCGGCGGACCTTTACCTTCGGACACCTCCGTCGCAATTACGCGTGTAGGTTCGACCGCAACGGTTGTAAACGCTGGTCATTTGATGGCATCTGGAGATGAAGTCAAAATTTCTGGGTGCGACCAGCAAGAGTACAACGGCGTTTTTGCGATCACTGTTATCGATTCCAATAGCTATTCCTACACGGTAAGTGGCACTCCAGTGTCGCCAGCTACCGGCACCCCTGTAGCGTCTGCGGTAATACTAAACGGCCTCACTGACGTTTCTGGGATATTCGACGACGTATCGTTCAACTTCCAAGGCAATCAGCCGGTAAGGGGACGCGTGCGCATGGGAACGGCGCCGCCCTACTATCGATCTTCCGATCTGGGCGGTTCGATCATTGATACCGGGCTGTTCGTTGAGGCTGGAATGATCTCTGATGAGTGACCTGTCCGAACGCAACATCGAAGCGATGCGGGAAGCTCTCCGATCTATCCAATCGCAACTCGAAGAAAACAAGCGTCTCATTTTTGCGCAGAATGCAAAAATTGCGTCCCTCGTTAACCAGCTCGATGCGCTCAACAGAAGTGTTGTCCATGCAGCAGTTTCGGGTTCAGGCCGGGGACCGACAGCATGACGATTGCCATTGATTGGGCCGCACAGGTCATCTCCATTCAACAGGTCGATTTAGCGTTCATCTCAGGGACCCTGTACGCGCTGGATACCGACGCATTTCGCCTGACGCTCAAGGGGCTCGAGGATGACATAGACGGCATGCCGTTTCCGGACACCCATCGTCACAATACCGAGGTGACCATCGCCGGTGCGACCTATGCTCGTTTTGTCGAGATCATCAATGGATACACAGTCGTTTTTGAAGATGGCCAATACGCTGTTCGGCTCGATGGCTCCAACAACAACATCTTTGACGAAGGCGTGATTGTTCGAAACCAAGTGTCGATCATCCCGACGAACTCGGCTGGTCTAATCAGTGGTGTCTCGATTGCTAACGATGCTGCCCTCTTGCGCAAGGTCTTCCTTAACCGAGCAGTCACAACCGTTAACGCTGGCCCTACCCCTCCCGCCGGAACCAAAACGGTCGATTTCTATGATGACGACCAAGCGACTGTGATCGATTCGATCCAGATAAGCGCCGACGGAAACACACGAACCAACCCGTAATGCCATGGTACTTCCTCCCCCGAATCTGATCATTGAGAACGGTACTGGCGTCACAGGTGCAAACGCGTACGCGAACGATGCATTCGTGACGCAGTACCTCGCAGACCAAGGACGAGGCGAAGGCGCGGCGTGGGATTCACTTACAGTGGATCAGCGTAGCGCGGCCATCATCCAGGCGACGTCACATATCGAAAATCGATTCAGGCAGGTCTTTAAAGGGTCCAAGCGCTATCAGGACATTTCTGTTGCACGTGCAACGATCAGTTTTACATCGCAGCCGCTCGACACAGAAACGGTAACAGTCGGCACGCAGGTTTATCGTGCGTCGACAGTGCTCGCAGCCGCCGGTGACTTCTTGATTGCATCAACGATCCCAAAAACCATCGGTAATCTTTCAGATGCGATCAACTTGAACGCATCGACTTCTGGATCTTCATACCATGCGGACACTGTTGCGAATGCAGACGCTGGGGCGCAGATTCATGGCGACCTAAGCTTGCTAGCATTTGGCAAGCTCGGTGGAGCAGCGGACAATGCGACGCCGACGACGACCACCGTAACTGGCGCAGCGTGGAATTTTGCAACGCTCACAGGCGGTAGCTCGCAGTCTTACGCGCAGCCTTTGTCGTTCCCCCGCGCTGGATTGTTCGACCGCGATGGATTCTACATTCTGGGCATACCTCTCCGCTTGCAGCAGGCTGTGGCGGAATACTCAGAGCGCGCGGCCGCGTCTATCCTTGCCCCGGACCCCAGCATCGACGCGCTTGGTGGATCAGTAATCCGACTCCGAGAGAAGGTCGGGCCTATCGACACAGATACCGAGTACATGCCAGGATCGACTACAAGCGGATCGCTCCCCGCGTACCCGGCGGCTGATAGGTTACTGTCCGATTACATTTCATCGAAAGGGAGCGTGATCCGTGGTTAATTTCGTCAAGGCAGCGGCGACCGCGAAAAGATTGGTGGAGGCTAATGGCAGGAGCGTTACGCTCTTCCGTTCGAATCGGACGCCAGCCAATGCATCGCAGCCATGGCGTGGCGTTTCCGGATCTCCGACAGCTCCAGAGGGCGGCATCTCTGCCGATGTGACCATGGCATTCGTGCCGGCAACGGGCGGTGGGTTCGGGAAGATGATTAAGGATCTCGGCGGGCAAATATCTGTCGCATTTGATCAAGTTGGTTTGCTCGCAACGGATTCGCTCCCCACCGGCGTTTCCGCTTCGGACGTCGAGGGGATGGATAGCATCCGTGATGGATCAGGCATCTGGAAAATCGTTACGCGCGGCCACCTCCGCCCTGCCGATAGGTCGCTGCTATTTGTCTTGGGGCTTAAGCGATGAGCCTCACAATTGCACAGGCTCGCGATGCGATTTCTTCGGTAATCAACTCGGCATGGTTAGCGGCTCCCGTGTCTGCCGCGCTCCCGATGTTGTGGGACAACGTGAAGGGTGATCGTCCTGGAGAAGATGGTGCCACGACGCAGGCAAATCCATGGGCCAGGACAACTCTCCGCATTATTACGTCTCCACAGGTCACTCAGGGTGCTCGTCGATTTGAGACGACGGGCGCAATCGTTGTGCAAATCTTCACCCCTACCGGTGATGGTCACGCTCTCGGCGATCAGCTAATGCAGGTGATGGTTGATGCGTTGCGCGCGCACGTCGGAGGTATCGGTGGTCTCCACTTCTTTGATATCGTTCCGAACGAAATTGGCCCCGATGGCCCGTGGTTTAACGTGAATGTAAATGCATCGGTCAGGTTTCAGGCGGTCGTGTCGTGACGTCGCAAGCGAAAAAGATCGAGAGAATGCTCCTGGCTTCCGTCGGTAAGGATGTGCGCAAGTTCCAAGCTGTTCTGTTTCAGGTGCTCACATCTGCGACGCCTGTTGATACTGGATTTGCCAGAGCTAGCCTCACCCCCTCCGTTGGGTCGCCAATTCTCGATGAATTAAAGCGTCCGAACGATGACGAATCTGCTCGCAACGAAGCTGGATCACGTCTCGCTGAGAACAAATCTAGATCGGCCGCAATTGCGACGACCTACAAGCTGGAGCAAGGCCGCGTCTTTTTCACCTACCGGGCTGGCTACGTCACGTATTTGAACGAAGGCTCCAGTTCGCAAGCGCCCAAGAAGTTCATCGAACGGGCGATTGCTATCGCTGGTCGCGGATTTTGATCCTGCCGATCTTCCTGATACCTTTTCCAAAACCTTTGACCCCAAACCTGGAGCCTGACCATGGCACAAGTCCTCACAAATAACACCGGGCTCCGGTATGCCCGCGAAACATCTCTCGGCGTTCTGCCCGGATCTCCCGACTGGAAAGATCTGGAGCCTAACTCGAATGGCGCGTTTGGCGCGTCGATCACGACTGTCCCCCGTGCCCCAATCACGAAGTCTCGTCAACGGCGAAAGGGGACAATCACGGATCTCGACGCAGCCAACGATTACGATGGCGACGTGACCATTGACAGCTTCATTGACTTCGTAGAAGCCTTCATGGTGTCGACGGCCGTCAATGCCGACATGACGTTCATCGGTTCGAATGTAACCGGAACGGGCTACACTATCGCTGCCGCTACAGCCGCGCAAGCAGCGAAGTTCCAGTTTACAGCCGCAGGTCCGATCAGCCTGATTGCCGCGAGTGGCTACGTTTTGGATGCGAACAACAGCGGTGTGCAATCCTACGATCCGCTGTCCGCCGACGTTGCTGTGACAGATACCGAGATCCAGGTCGCTGGCCGGTCTATCGAAACGGCGCCGACCAATACAGAGGTTTCGCTCTGTGGCATCCGTGGTGAAGCTGGCGATATTGCATTGGCTGTTTCGGGAACGGTAGGAACGCTAACAAGTGACAACGGCACGCCTATCACAGCGATTGATTTCACAACGCTTGGGTGGACTCCTGGGCAGCGGATTCACATCGGAGGCGTCGCGGCCGCAAACCGCTTCGGATCAACTGCTGGCGGATCAAACGACTCGTTCGGCTCGGCTCGGATCGTTTCGATTGCTGCGCAATCCGTTGTGCTTGATAAGTTGGACTCGACGCTTACCGCTTCCGATGGAACCGATACAGGTTCAGGAGGGGCGGAGGTTCAAGTTGACTTGCTCTATGGGCGATTCATCCGGAACGTCGCGGTCGATCATGCTGACTACAACCTGATCAGTCACACGTTCGAGCAGGCGTACCCGAACCTATTCGAAACCGACCCGCCGACCCCCGTCGCTAACCCCGATGGGTTTGGTTACGTTACAGGTG
>CAZYTB010000022.1:0-3979 GCA_964650375.1 uncultured Campylobacterales bacterium
TGAGAACTATCTCGTCTGCAACAATTTTGTCAAAAATTGGCAGCAAATTATAGTGTGGCTTTTTCTTCTACTTCTTTGAAGCTCTCTATGAAATCTCCGACTTTTATGTCGTTATAACCATCAATTCCTATACCACACTCATAACCTTTGGCTACTTCTTTCACATCATCTTTAAATCTTTTGAGTGAAGAAACGGTACTTTCATAAACTATAACTCCCTCACGAATCAATCTGACTTTTACGCCTCTATTGATTGAGCCATCCGTTACAATACATCCTGCGATTGAGCCAATTTTAGGAACGCTAAATACTTCTCTTACTTCTGCTTGACCTATGTTTTCTTCTCTAATTATAGGAGAAAGCATTCCTGCGACTAAATCTTTAACATCATCAATTAAATCATAGATTATATTGTATGTTTTTATTTCTACGCCACTGCTTTTAGCTTTTTCTTTAACGCTTCCTGTTGGTCTTACATTGAATCCTAAGATTATACAGTTTTCACTAGCACTAGCAAGGGCAACATCACTTTCTGTGATACCACCAATTCCTGAACTAACTACATCTATCTTTGTTTCTTCATTTTTAATTTTTTCTAGTGAGCCTTTTATGGCTTCAAGTGAGCCTCCAACATCAGCTTTTATGATAACTGGTAGAGTTTTTAGTGCACCTTCCGCTATCATAGCACTTAGTTCGTCAATCGAAACTTTTGTTGATTTTGATAACTCTTTAGCTCTTAGGTATTCAGCTCTTTTCTTTGCATACTCTCTTGCTATCTTATCACTTTTTACACTTACCAGTTTTTCACCGGCTTCAGGAACTGCGCTAAGTCCAAGTACCACAACAGGTTCACCCGGTTTCGCTTCTTTTATTGCATTTCCCTTGTCATCCAAGAGTGCTTTTATCTTTCCATGTGCCACTCCGGCAACCACAGTATCACCAACTCTTAGTGTTCCATTTTGAACTACTACGGTAGATACTGTACCTTTTCCTATTTCAACAGAACTCTCTATCACAGTTGCTTTTGCTTCTTTACTTGGGTCTGCTTTTAATTCTAAAACTTCTGATTGAATCAATATAACTTCCAATAACTCTTCAATTCCCTCACCGGTTTTTGCACTAATATGAACAAATTCATAATTTCCACCCCAATCAACTGGAGTAATATCAAGTTCAGCCAATTGAGATTTGACTAAATCAGGATTTGCATTTGGTTTGTCCATCTTATTTACTGCGATGACGATTGGAACATTTGCTGCAAGTGAGTGCTCAATCGCTTCTTTTGTTTGAGGCATCACACCATCATCTGCAGCAACAACTATGATAACAACATCAGTTACTTGTGCTCCACGAGATCTCATTTGAGTAAATGCTTCGTGACCTGGAGTATCTATAAAGGTGATATTTTTTCCATTTTTCTCAACCATATAAGCACCTACATGTTGAGTAATTCCACCAGCCTCACCTGTAGCTACCTTTGAGCTTCTTATATAATCAAGCAGTGAAGTTTTACCATGATCAACATGTCCCATAATCGTAATAACAGGGGTTCGTTCAACCAAACTCTCAGCGTCACTGTCCTCATATTGTTTCACATAATCAAATTCTTCCTGCTCATCTACTGTTGTAACTGACAAGTCAAAAGAATCTGCCAATATCTCAATAGCATCTTTATCTAAAAAGTCATTTTTCGTAACCATCACACCTAGTGTAAATAATTCTTTTATTACTTCGCCTATAGTTTTATTTATTTTTTCAGCAAATTCATAAACTCTAATATCCTCTGGAATTTCTATAGAGCTAACAACTTCCAAATCTTTTTCATCCACCCTTCTTCGTCTTCTTCTCCTTGTTTGTCTTTGAATCCCATGAGATAAGAAACTTGATTTTTTGGTGGTCTTTATTTGAGATGGGTCAATTTTCTTTTTATACACCTCTTTAACTTCCAGTTTAACAGAAAAATCAGGCATTACAACCATCTCTTCTTCCATATCCACGGAAATATCTCTCATCTGCATATCTAATTCTAAGTTTATTTTTTGTGCTGGATTACTTTTAATTGCAGGAGTTTTTTTAGTTTTTTTCTTCTTTTTTAAGCTGTCCGTCATTGAGCCGAATACTGACTCCATAGTTGCTGTCTTTTTTATACTTTTATATGAGGATTTGAGTGCTGATTTTACATCATCATCATTAAACAGTTTTCTTTTTTCTACTTTTGAAGCCTCTACTGTTTTTTTCTTCCTAACTATAACCAGACCTCTTCTTTTTCGAACATTTGCAGATAAAGATACCTTTTCTTCAACTTTAGGTGTGATTTTTTCCTCAACTTTTTTTTCTATCACAAGTTCTTTTTTAGGCTCTTCTTTTTCAACTTTTTTTGGCTCAACTTTTTCTTGAATTATCTCTTCTTTTGGTTTTTCTTTTGGTTTTAGTTTTTTAGCCTTAGGCTCTTTTGCTTCTTCTTTTTCAGGCTCTTTAATTTTTGCTTTCGTTTTATTCACTGTTTTTGCTTCTACTTTTTCTTCTGTTTCTGATACTTCTGCTTTTGGCTCAACAATTTCTTCTTTTTTAGTATTTATAGGAGGTGAAACTTTCGGCGTTGGTTTTTCGCCAGTTAATATAAAATTTATAAGATTTTCTGCCTCTTCCGGAGTTACTCCGCTAGAAGCTGCTTTCACTTCAAATCCCATCTCAACTGCTTTTTCTACTATATCTTTACTTTTAATACCCAATTCTTTTGCTATCTCGTGTATGCGGATCTTACCCATTCGTACCTAACTCCTTCAGTATTTTGCCAAAATCTTCAATATTTTCATATTTTATTCTAAATTTATTGTATAAGATTTTTAATAATCTATTTTTTTCACTCTTGATGCACTCACTGCAAACATAGAAACTTCTGCCAACTTTTTTATATTTCACAAGTTTTTTGTCTTTTGCTTGGAAACGATGTAAATTTTTTTGGGGAAGTCTTCCTCTGCATACAATACACATGCGTGTAGTTTCTTTTAGACCAGTTATTATATCAGAATTTATCTGTTTTTCCACTTTATGCAACTTTTTCTATTTTATAGCCATCATTATCTAAGTTAAATATTTCAATTCTAAAATTTTCAAATTTTGCTTTGAGCGCACTTTTTATCTTCTGTGCATCACCTTCAAAACAAAGAGTAAAAAATGAGGATCCGCTCCCTGAGAGTGTGCTCATTAATGCACCATTATCCAGTGCAATTTTTTGTACTTCTATCAACTCTGGCATTGTTTGCATTCTTTTATCTTGATGAACACAATCTTTGGATGCAACCTTTAGCATTTCCCAGCTTTCACTAAAGAAGGCTGAACTTAGAAGTGACGCTCTTGAGATATTATACACTACCTTTTGCATCGAAAAAAGTTTTGCCAATTTTGTTCTAGAATGTGCTGTTGACATTGCTTTATCCGGTATCACTATCACCGCTTTGAGACTATTTGGAAGCTCTTTTTTAAGTGAATATACTTTGCCATTTTCCGCAACTGAGCTGACAAAACCGCCATACACTGCTGGAGCAATATTATCAGGATGCGGCTCATAAAAAAGTGCGCAGTCTAAGACTTTACTTTTATCTACTTTTAAATCAGCCATTTCATATGCGCTTGCAATCGCACCAACAATCACAGCTGAACTGCTTCCTAATCCTCTCGCAAAGGGGATATTATTTGTAAACTCAAATCTAAAATAATCTTTTTTACCAACTAATTCTTGATATATATCATTAAATATTGATAAAAACATATTGTTTCGCTTGAGTCTTATATTTTTCGCACCCTCGCCTTTGATTGAGACGCTATGATAAGTTGACGGTTTTATATGCACTTCATTATACAAGCAAATCGCCAATCCTAAAGAATCAAATCCTGGTCCTAAGTTTGCACTGGTTGCCGGTATTTTTATTTTCATTTTACTGTCTCCTTTAACTTGAGCGAAGCCCGAGTTAAATTC
>CAZYTB010000022.1:4079-26362 GCA_964650375.1 uncultured Campylobacterales bacterium
CTCTCACTGAAGCTTATGCTTTGCATAGAATATTTCATTTTACTGTCTCCTTTAACTTGAGCGAAGCCCGAGTTAAATTCCTCTCACTGAAGCTTATGCTTTGCATAGAATATTTCATTTTACTGTCTCCTTTAAACCGCGGGTAGAACATATAATGGTTCACAGTTTTGTGAAAACTGTTCTTTTTTTAAAAGTTGTGGTAATTGAAATTTTTGCTCTATCTCTTCTTTTATGATTTTTGTGATAATTTTTTCATTTTCCTTAACAAAATAAACTTGTCTCATAGCCCGTATTGGGCTATTTTTATTAAATGCAAAACCATCACAACCAAATAGCCCTACACCTAAACTTATGCTCATGGTTTTTAAAAATATATAAGAAACTTTTATCGCCATAAAACTCCCTGGTCCATTTGCAAAGAAAAGATTTTGTATTTTGTATTTTTTTAATATTTCATCAAAAACAATAGGAAGAACTTCACTTGTTTGTTCTGTTTTTATATATTCTTTTATAAGATTGCCATCTTTATAAATACCAACTATTAGAGGAGAAGACAAAGCTACTACTAAGATATCTACTTTTATATAAAAACCTTTTCCAGCTCGGCCACATTTTCTCTGGAAATGGTTTTAAGCTCATAATTTTGAGGATTTTTCAATATTTCTTTGGTTAATTTATGGTTTAGATTGTGGCTGCCGGCAAATGATTCATAATTTCCAACAAAAGTAGCGCCTAAAAGTGCTAAATCACCTATGGCATCTAGTATTTTATGTCTAACAAATTCATCTTTGTATCTCAAACCTTCTGGATTTAAGATTTTGTTGTCATCTAGAACTACTGCATTTTCCAGTGAGCCGCCAAGTGCTAAACCTCTGCTTCTTAAGTATTGAACATCTTTCAAAAAACCAAAAGTTCTAGCTCTTGATATTTCTTCTATAAAACCTTTTTTACTATATTCAAACTTATATTCTTGTCTTGCAATTACAGGATGGTCAAAGTCTATCACAAAATTATAAGATGGTTTTAAAGATGGAGTTACTCTTGCAAATTTCACTCCATCAACAACTTCAACTTCTCTTTTTATGATTAGAAATGTTTTATCTTCTTCAAGTACTCTGATTCCTGCTTCATCTAAAAGCATACAAAAACTGGCACTGCTTCCATCCATAACGGGGACTTCTGAACTATCGACTATGATTCTAATATTGTCAATTCCATAAGAATAAACTGCTGAGATAAGATGTTCAATCGTAGATATATAATGTTCCCTGTTGCCTATAACTGTAGCCATCTGAGTATTTACTACATTTTGCGGCGATGCTTTAACACTTAACCCAACATCGCTTCTATAAAAGATTATGCCACTATTTGACTCCATAGGTTCAAGCGCAATCTTAACCGGCTCTCCTTTATGAAGTCCGATACCAACACTTTCTACTCTTTTTGCAATTGTATTTTGTCTCATCAATATTCTTCAATCATAAACAAATTATTCTTACCTCAACATTTTTTTAAATTCTTTTTCAATAGTAAGCAAAAAGAATTCCCTAAAATTATACTATTTTTTAAAACTATTTTCTATCTATCATCTTTTTTGCTGATTTTATGATGTCAAAAACATTGAGTTTTAACCAATGTTTATCCATCCACTCTTCAGGTCTTACTTCAATTCCTTGTACTAGTACACCAAAATGAAGATGGTCTCCAAGTGCCAATCCTGTAGTACCGGTTTTTGCAATCACTTGTCCAGCTTTTACTTTATCTCCAACATTAACCAGAAAACTTGAACAATGTCCATATAATGTATAAAGTCCTAATCCGTGAGAGATAATCAAATTATTACCATATATGCCATTTGGTTCAGCAAAAACGACTGTTCCGTCATTTTTAGTTCTAATATCTGCTAAAGAAACACTTGCCAAATCTATACCTAGATGATATGCCTCACTTACTTGTTTGCCTTTATAGTTATAAAAACGATGATCACCAAAACTAGCAACTGCGGCAGCATTTTTTAATGGGTAAAAAGGTTTTATATAAAAATTGCTAATCAAAGAAGTATCAGTTTTTGTTGTAGCTTTTTCGATATTTTTTTCATTTTTTGCTCTTAGCGTTTCATTTATAGCTTTGAATTTTTCGATTTTTGAAGCATTAGAAAGTTCTGGCATATATTCTGCTATTAAATCACTTATTTTGCCATCTAAAAAATTATCTTTTAAAACAATTTTTGATAATTTATATTTTTTATTTACCAAATACAATCTAACTGTATTTTTGCTTATATTTCCGGCATAGTCAGTTGCAATTATCGTTGCCTTGAAGTTTTTTTGCTCAACAGGCCAAGCAAGCAATGATATATAATATCCATCTTTATAAAATGGTGTCGGATAAAATCGTTTACCAAAACTTGTTTCAATATATAAATCTTTTAGATTTTCATCTCCAGCTTTAAATATAACAGTTGCAACTCCGCCTTTTGTAATTTTATATGAGTTATTAATCACATATAATTCAGGTCTTTTTCTATCTATTTTTATATTTACAATTTTATTAGCACTGTTTCCTGAGAGAAAATTCCATTTGCTAGCATCTGTCGCTTCTATATTTAATTGAAAATTTTTCTTAGTACTTGTAAAACCTGTTCTTGGAAAATTTATATCTACACTTTGGTTTTTCTCAATTTTGTTATAAACTTTTTTCAACAACAATATACTGTTTTTTCCGTCACTTAGAGTAATTCTAACAAACTTAATTCCACTATCGTCACTAAGATTTAACTTTAATGGCTTTTTCAAATTCCAATCGATTTTACTTGCTATTCCTATTTTGGGCGGATTTCGCTCAAACATAGAAGAGTTATAAAGATAACCCAAAGCTCCTATAATTAAAATTAAAATTACTGCAATAACAATTCCGGCAGAACCTCTTCTTTTATGATTTTTTTGACTATATAACATTTTACAATATTCCTTTTAATATTTCTAATAAATTAGCTTTTAGCTCTTCTAAACTTCCACTACCTGTTTCAAATCCGGCTGAATTTATATGTCCGCCACCATTAAATTTATTGGACACAAAAGATACATTTAAGTCTCCTTTGCTTCTTAAGGAGACTTTAAATCCTCCACTTTTCTCCTCCAAAATCATAACAGCTACTTCAACAGATGCCATATCTCTTAATACATTTACTATATTTTTTGTATCATATCTTTTTGCACCTGTTTGCATCAAAGTATCTTTACTTATACTGATAAGCGCAACTTTTGCTTCAAAATATAATTCAAAATTATTTAATATATATCCTAATAACCTTATCTTTGCCAAAGACTGCCTACTCTTCAAAAAAGAAGCAATCTCTGTAGGATTTGCGCCATAACTCACTAATTTGGCAGCAGATTCAAAAGTCTTTTCATTAACACTGGAATACGAAAAAAAACCTGTATCTTCAACAACCGTTGTATATAAACATGTGGCACAATCTTTTGAGAGTTTGAGACTATTTTTGACAAGCATCTCATACACCACCAAACCGGCACTGGCACATGTAATATCAACCAAATTAATATCACCAAAGTTTTGATTTGATATATGATGGTCTATATTTATAAGAGTATATTCACCTTTATCAATCTTCAACCTGTCAAAACTTCCACAATCACAACTTATCACCACATCAAAATACTTAGGCAAAGTATTTTTTACTCTATTTATATTTGGTAAAAAATCATAAATTTTAGGCAACTCTTTTGTCGCATTATACAGAGATACTTTTTTATTTAATCTTTTAATAATATCATATAACGCCAACACTGAACCAAGCGTATCGCCATCAGGACTTACATGTGACACCAACAATATATGCCTTGCATCGACTATCTCCTGCCAAGCTTTTTTATACATGTAAACTCCACTAAATAAACCCGCTATTATACTGAATTTTTCATAAAAAGTTATTTAGTCCATTTTACTAACTAAATGTTGTAGAGCATCTGCATCAAAAAGCCACATATTATATCCATCTTAAAACAACCTACCTATTTTTTTAAATCCAAACCAATATAAAAAAATACCAAGTATTAATACTCCACCGAAATATGGTAATAAATCTAAAAACGAACTACCTCTAAAAAAGATACTTTCGCTTCCTTCGATATAGTATCTAAGTGGTGAAATCAATGATAAATACTGCAAAAACGGATTCATAGCATATACTGGCGTCCAAGCCCCACTTAAAAATATTATAGGCATCATAATGACAATTGATAATTGAGCTATTTGTATGATGGTTTTTGAGATTGAAGCTATAAATAGACCAATTCCAGCCGTTGTAGTTACATAAAAAAATGTTAGTAAAAAGAAGCTAAGGAGTGATCCATTCAGTGGAATATTAAATTCATGAAAAAGCACCAAACCAACGCTTAAAAATACTCCTAACATTATGATTGCTATCTGTGATAAACTTTTAGCCAATATGATTACTTTTGGATTAACTGGCATTAAAAGCATAATATCCCAAGTACCGCTCTCTTTCTCTTTTACAAATACTATTGCACTTAAAATTACTGTAAGAAGAGTTATGACAGATAACAATTCGCTCAAAGACATAAAAAGTTTTGTATCTGCATTTTGGTTGAATAATTTATGGATTTTAAGCTTAAGAGGAAGATTTACTTTATTAAAATTCATTACGATATTTTGCAAATATGATAGTGCCATTAAGCTCTGCGATGCTGTTGTGCTATCAATTAGGATATTGATTTGAGGATGTTGCTTTCTATAATAGTTTTCTTCAAAATCTCCATCAAAAATCAAGCCTATCATTATCTCTTTGTTATAAATTGCACGACTTAATTCTTTTTGGGATTTATAATATTTTGGAGTTTGAAACTGAGGTTTATGAAGATTTGAGATAATTTTTTGGCTTATTCCCTCCGCACTTTTATCTACAATTCCTATAGCTACATTTTTTGCCTCTATTTCCATACCATTGCCTGCTATATAAACTTCGGCTGTAAAAAAATATATAACCATAAATACCAATCCAAAAGATCTAAAAAAACCTAGTAACTCTTTAAAAAAAATTGTAAAAAATAACTTAATCATTTAATTTTCTTTTTAAGGAGTAATAGACCCAGACTATAAAGAAAAACAACATATCCTACTAGTAGAAAAAGATACGAAACGATTTTAGAAGAATCAAAACCTTGACCGATTAGAAATGTATCGTAAATGATATGATTATAATACATCATGGGATAAATATGCGCTATTACAAAAGCTTCACTGCTCATAGAACTAATCGGCATCAACATACCTGAATATAAAAATCCGGGTAGAATTGTAAGCATTAAAGTTAAAATCACAGCTACTATTTGCCTTGAAACCATTATAGATACCAAAAGTCCAAAACATAATGAAACCAATATATAAATTTCACTGCTAAACCAGTATAGAAAAAAACTGCCCCTGAAAGGTAACTGAAAAAGATATATAACTACTAAAAAAAGTATAAAAATATTTAAAGATTGTAGAAAAAAGACTGATGACAACTTGGCAGTTAAAAACTCTTTTTTAGTGACTGGGGATGAGTAAAAATTAAAGATTGTACCCTTCTCTTTTTCTCTTGTGATTAAAAGAGTGGTTAAAATGGCAGGTGAAACAAATAGCACAAGTCCTATGAGGCCTGGAACTATCATCTCCTCATCTCTAAGAGCTTGATTAAATAAATTTCTATTGTCCAGTTTGATTATATTTGAACTATTTACATTAAGTTCCTCTGCCAAATCAAATACTACCCCTTGTATATAATTATTTATAGTTGTAGCACGCGAGGGAAATGAACCATCTATAAAAATTCCTATTTCACTTTTTACACCTTTTAAAATATTTTTTTCAAATGATGCCGGAATTATAATAATGACATCTTTTGAAGCTTTTTTGATTAATTCAAGAGCTTTGTTTTCACTAATATCTGAAACTACTGTGTTAAAATATTTTGAATGCTCAAATTTTGATATAAGAGTAGTCGAAATTTTAGAATGATCATTGTCTATCATCATGACTCTTATACCAGTTACTTGCATTCTAATTCCATATCAAAATAAAATTACAATCAAAAGCGGCATAACAAAAGGCATAAGTATGATTTTAGTTCTAATTAACTCTAAAATCTCTTTTATAAGGTATGCTTTTATTACTCTAAATCTCATTTTGTAAACACCTTGTAATACTCTAAAAATATATCTTCAAAATCTTTAGCGTTGGGGTGAGTTTTGTAAAGATTTGCTACTGTGTCATCCGCTATCTTTTCTCCATCTTTTAGCAAAACTACTCTATCACAATACTCAGCTTCACTCATATAATGTGTAGTAATTAAGATAGAGATGTTACGATTTTTTTTCAATATATTAAGAAGTTCCCAAAACTGAGTTCTTGCGATTGCATCAACCCCACTAGTAGGTTCATCCAAAAAAAGCACAAGAGGCTCATGCAAGATTGCAACTGCAAGTGAAAACCTTTGATTTATGCCAATCGGAAGATCTTTTGGCATCGCATCTAAATATTCTTTAAATCCTAGTTCTCTTGAGTATATTTCTATTAATTTTATAGCTTCAGTTGTAGAAATTTTATGCATAGAGGCAAAAAAGAGCATGTTTTCTCTTACACTCATATCATTATATAGTGCGAAATGCTGGCTGACATACCCTATTTTACCCTTTAGCTCCATCCTGTCATCTGTGTTTTTAATATTTTTATCTAGAAGAAATAACTCTCCGCCATCTATCGGCAATAGTCCTAACAACATCTTGATAAAAGTAGTTTTACCTGCTCCATTTGCTCCTAAAAGCCCCAAAATTTCACCACTTTTAAGTTCTATATCTATATCTTTATTTGCTACAAAATCATCAAAAATTTTTGTAAGCTTATTTGCTTTCATGACAATTTTATCTATTCTATGCTTTATTATTTTTTGTGAAATTTCTAATTTTGGCAACACACTGTTTTTTTTCAATGCATTAATAAAAAATAGAGCCTCTAAGCCTGGCTGTTTATGTTTGGTATCCATTTTATTTAATGAATAAGTAGTGCCAAAAACAGTGATAGTCCTCTTCTCATCTTTTTTAATTTTTTCATAAACAAATGGTTTAACATCTTCCAACAACTCTTCGCTTGTGCCCTTTGCTATTACTTCACCACTATCAAAAAGAAGTATTTTATCCATCTTTGATGCTTCTTGCATGTAAGCCGTACTAATGATAGAAATCGTTCCAAACTTCTTGGAATTTTGTTTTAAAATATCCCACAATTCAAGACGACTTAAAGGATCAACTCCAGTTGTTGGTTCGTCCAAAATAAGCAAAGACGGGCGATGCAACATAGTGCAAATCAAAGAAAGTTTTTGCATCATTCCACCACTTAGATTTTCAACTCTTCTATCTAAAAATTTCTCTAATCCAGCCATAGATAAAAGATGTCTTTTATATGATAAAAACTCTTCATCAACCCTAATAGCCCTAATATCTGTAAAAAAATCAAGATGTTCTTTTATACTCAAGGTATCATATAAAACCAAACCAATACCTTGAGGCATGTATCCAATATTTTGTTTTATAATCTCTGATTCTTTTGGACTTGTGTAGATATTATTTTGATAAGTAATCTTACCTTTAAACTTTATCACTCCGGCAATAGCATTTAAAGTAGAGGTTTTTCCTGCACCATCCGCTCCTATAAATCCGATTATTTCACCTTTTTGTGCTTCAAAATTCACATTTTGTATAGCAATTTTATTTTTATGTGATACTGCTAAATTTTCTACTTTCAAGATGGATGACATAAAGCTTAAATCTCTGGTATGTCATGCAGACTTATAGGTAAACCTTCGCCATTAATCGTGATGACACCGATTGCGGGAATACCTAACTTTAAGAGTGGATTGTATTTAAGTGGTCTTACATGTACAGCATAAACTCTTTGAATTCTATCACTTCTTACACTTACATCTTTTGGTGTAAATTCGGCTTTTGCAGCAATGGCAGTTACCTTGGCAGGAATTGGTCTGTTTGGATATGAATCCAAAAATATAACAGCCCTGTCTCCTATTTTTATCTTGCCGTTATTGAGTGTATCTACAAAAAGTTTTAGATAGTAACTACTCGTGTCACTAAGTGTTACAACTACTGCTCCAGCTCCTATAACTTCACCCTCATTTGCTATTTTATCAATTACAAATCCATTTATTGGTGATTTTAAAGACAACTCATCTATCATGTCTTTTGTTTCATTTTTTAAAGCTTGAGATTGTTTGATTTTATTTTCAAGCGAAGCTAATTTTGTTTTGGAGGCTAAAATATTTTGTTTGGATATATCAATTTTAATCAGATTATCTTTTGCAATTTGTAGTGATTGTTTTGCAATTTTTATATTATTTGACATTGTAGTTTTTTCAATTTTTAATGTTTTGTATTCATTTAATATAGTTTTATATTTGAGCTCCATCAGTTCAAATTTTTCAGAACTTACTAATTTTGAGGCAAAAAGTTTTTTATATCTATCATAATCTTTTTTATTTTGTTTAACATTAAGGTCAAGTTTTTCCAGTCTTAAATCAACACTTATAAGTGTATTTTCTAAATTTTTCAAATTATCTTCTTTCATTTTAACCAGTTTTGGAAGTGTTTTTTCTAAAAGTTGAAGCTCAAGACTTTGTGCATTGATGGATTGTTTAAAAGAAAGAGTTTGTTTTTTTAAACTCAAGGTTGCCTCTTTTAGACTATTTTCTTGGCTTATAAATTCATTTGATTTAAGTTGTGCAATCTTTTCTCCTAAAATTATAGCATCGCCTTCTTTTACAAAAATCTTATCTACTCTAGCTGGATATTTAGTATTTAACAAGGTTAAATCTCCGTCAATCCTTCCGCTACTTGCAATTAAATTTTTTGCTAATTCTTTTGGGTTTATCTTAACATAAATAAAATATGCCGAAATAGCAAGTAATAAAACTACTATGATAAAAGTTATATACTTTTTTACAGTACCTAACATATGGCTATCCTTTTTTGTATTTATTGACGAGTTCTTCTCTAGTAGCGCTCTTGCCTAACGCTATCATTTCCTTTGCGCGATGAAATTCATAAAATTCACATGAATTACTTGGAACATTTATAATAATATCTGGTGAATATCCAGCCATTTTATATTCTGATATAACATTTTGCATCGCATCAATTGATCTCATCATTATTCCAAAAATACCCATCTTTTCTAGCGGACCATTTTCTTTTTTGGCAAGTAACCGTTCGATTTTATCCTCAAATTTTGAAAATAAATTTTCCTTTTGAGTTTTTTTATTACTTTTAATCTTTGTATCAACAATTTCAAGATGTTTTAAAACTTTACTATTAAGATTAATAACAATCGTTAAATCTGTATCATCTGAAATCGTAGGAGCAATTGGAATAGGATTCAATACGCTTCCATCTACAAGATAGTGATCTTTCATTTTTTTAGGCGTAAAAATAGTGGGAATTGCAACCGAAGCTCTAACTGCATCTATAAGACTACCACTTTGAATCCATACCTCTTTTTGTTCTATAATATCTGTGGCAACTGCAGTATATGTGATAGGAAGGTTTTCAATCATGATATCTCCTATCAGTTCCTCTATAATATGAAATATTCTGCTGCCTTGAATGAGTCCCTTTCCTTTAAAAGAAAAATCTACAAGCTTGACAATATCAAAAGAATCAAGAGTTGACGCCCACTTTTTATACGCTTCAAGTTTTCCACATGCATAAAGGGCGCCGATTAAAGCTCCCATTGATGAGCCAGAAATTGATTTTATTTCATAACCATAATCCAAAAGCGCTTCAATCGCTCCTATATGAGCATATCCCCTCGCACCGCCACTGCCTAGCACTAAAGATATGATCTTCTTCTTGCTTTTCATTATTAATTTCCTTTTCACACTTCTCGTTTTATTTCTTCATCTTTTTTTACAACATCACTTAATGCTATAAATATCCCATAGTAATGTTCACTTTGTTCACAAGCTGCTTTTATAAAAACTGTTAAAGGAACAGCTAGTAACATGCCAAATGGACCAAAAATCCACCCCCATACAATCATGGAGATAAAAACTATAGAAGTTGATAATCCTAAATTTTTTCCCATAATCTTAGGCTCAAGAAAACTTCCAACCATAATATTGATAACTAAATAACCTATTGCAATCATCACCGTATCGATTATGCTTAACTGAAATACTGCCACAAATATAGCAGGAAATGAAGCTATAAATGACCCAATAGTGGGAATATAATTTAACAAAAAAGCTATAATAGCAAACAAAAGAGCATATTGGAGATTGAAATATTTTAACACTATCCAAACTAGCAAACCTGTAAGAAGAGATGTAAGTGTTTTAATTATAAAATATCTATTTATATTGTTTAAAAATAGTAGTAATTGTTTTTTTTGTTTCTCAGTTTTAGTGAAATAAAGAGCTTTTTGAAAAATTGTAGATGATTCCAATAATAAAAATATAAATAATAATAATGTTAGAAAAAGACTAACAACAATGTTTCCCATGCCTTTAAAAAAACTTGTTGTATAGTTGATAATTTTAGCAGGTTCTATTAAGTTGATGATATTATTTTTCTCTAAAGAAATATTAAATTGTGCAAAAAAAGCAATTATTTTGGGGCTTGCTTGATGAAATTTATCTTGATATAAAGGTATATTTTTTACAATATCATCACTTGAAGATTTGAGAAATGTACCAAGCAAAAATACAATAACTATTATGATAGAAAATATGATCAACGAAGTAATAACATTTGGTATAGAAAATGAATTAAGCTTGTTTGCAAGCGGTAAAAAGATAATAAACAGAAAAAATGCCATCAAAAATGGCACAATAAAACCACTGCCTAATTTTAAACCTGCGATTATGATTACTACATAAGCCAGTGTGGAAATCGTAGAATTTTTATCAATGTTCATCTTCATATTTCACCCTTTTTAGCAAGCTTAATCCATTAAAAATATCTTCTTTGTTAAAATCTTATCTTAATAGTATACCACTACTAAGATAAGATTTTCATATTTCTTTTTTTCCTTTCCTGGCATAATAATAAAAAAGGAAAGTTCCTATAAGACTTATCAATCCTGCATTATAAAAAACAAAATTTATGCCCAAAGATTCCATGATTACACCTGCTAATAATGGTGAAACTACCATGCCAGCACTCATGGCAGTATTGAATAATCCCATGGCTGTCCCCATGCCAACTTTTTTACCTATTTTGACTGTTATTGCAGAAGCTGCCGGCATTGCTATCGCACCGCCTATACCCATAATTATATTGAGATATAATAAATCTATAAAGTTATGAGCAAAAGGTATAACTACTAGTGGTAAAGTGCCTATTAATGAGCCTGTTAGAATTAAATGTAGCTTATTGTATGTATCAGCTAACTTACCAAAAGATTTTTGCAGTAGTGCACTAAGCAGTATATTGACAGACAATAATGTCCCAATTTGAGATAAACTGATATGTAAATCTGCGGCAAAAATTGGCAAAAATGAAAGTACGGATCCTAACCCAATCGCTTTAGTAATACGAAATAAAAGAAGTCCTTTTATGGTATTGTTTTGCAAAAGCCTTTTAAATGAAATGGATTCTGTTCTTGGATTATCAAATTTAATATCCGGTAGATAAATAACAGTAATAAAAAATGCAAATGCCGATAAAATCGCCATCGAATAAAAAACCCATGCGAAACCAAACGAATCGTGTATGAATCCACCTAAAAATGGACCTGTTCCCATACCTAAAAAGAGTGATATGTTAAATGTTCCCATAGAACTTCCCTCTTTGCCCTCTTCTATAGTTTCTCCTACATATGCCATCGCGATGGGAATGACCATAGCAGAAGCAAATCCATGAACAAGTCTAATCAAGGTTAAAATATAAACATTATTGGCCGATAAATAAAGCAAAGAAATAACAGAGTATAAAAATAAGCCAAAAGTTATAAACTTTTTTCTACCTTTTTTATCAGAAATAGTTCCGATAATAGGCATAAATATTCCACGAGACAGAGCAAAACCTGAAAATATTATTCCTAACCAGATGCCATTAGCACCTAAATTTTCGGCAAAACTTGGCATTAGAGGGCTTACTATTCCAAGTCCTAGCATTGCAGCAAATACCGCTATAAATAGTATATTAAATATTCTTTTCTTGCTTTTTATCATAGTGGCCTCATTGTCTCCAGACTAATATTTTAATATATTATTTAGGAACTTTTTTTCTAGAAAGCATTTGCTTAACTCTGACAACAAGATAAAAAAACATAGGTATAAAAAGTACGCCGATAGCTGTCGCACTTATCATTCCACCAACAACTGTTGTTCCTATGATATGCCTACTTGCACTTCCTGCTCCACTACTAAATGCCAATGGTAATGTTCCTACTATGAAAGCTAGAGAAGTCATGATAATCGGTCTAAATCTTAATCTTGCTGCTTCTATGGTGGCATCAAGCAGACTTCTGCCTTCTTTTAATTTATCCATTGCAAATTCCACAATTAAAATTGCATTTTTAGCTGAAAGGCCGACCAAGGTCACAAGCCCTACTTGAAAATAAATATCAGCTTCCAAGTGTCTTAAATAGATTGCAAGAGCTGCTCCAAATATAGCGAATGGAATAGAAACGATAACGGCTAATGGAATGCTCCAACTCTCATAAAGTGCTGCTAGAATCAAAAATACAAAAAGTGCTGCATAAAGTGTTGTATAATTTCCACTTTTTTGAAGTTTTTGCTCTTGATACGATGTACCTGCCCAAGATATTGTGTAGCCTGATGGTAGAACTTGGGTCGATATCTCTCTTATGGCATCCATAGCATCACCGGAGGAGAAACCAGGAGCCGGGTTACCCGTTATATTTGCAGAAGTAAACATATTGAATCTCTGTATAACCGCGGCTCCCACAACTCTTTTAATTTTTACCAATTCACTTATTGGAATCATATTTCCATTAATTGATTTGACAAATATGTTTTTATAATCATTCTTAGTTGCTCTGAAATTTGATTCAGCTTGAATATTTACTTGGAATGTCCTTCCGAAAAGATTAAAGTCATTGATGTAGCCTTTTCCAAAAGTGCTTTGCAATGTTGTAAATATATCTCCAATAGGCACTCCCATAGCTTTTGCCTTATCTCTATCTACTGTTAATAAATACTGAGGTGTATTTGTATTTAGCGTTGTCCTTGTCATCATAAGTCTAGGGTCTTTGCTTGCTTTTGCTATTATCTCTTTGACATACTTGTCAAGAAGCTGGATACTGCCACCTGTTCTATCTTGAACCCACATATCAAATCCGCCTGTTATACTCATGCCTCTTATCGGAGGAGGACTAACAGGAATCACAAAAGCATTTTTATCTTGCATAAACTGCCCCATAAGCCGTCCTGCTATGGCTTTAGAGCTTTGTGAAGCAAGCGGTCTATCCTTCCACGGCTTAAGCATAGCAAACATAAGGGCGGAATCAGTTTTGTATGCAAAAGTCATGATATCGATACCTGTAATCCCCCCAACAGAAGCGATATTTGGATTTGCACTTAACTCTTTTTCTATATTGTAAGTAATCTTTGAAGAATTCTGTAGTGATGTGGCGGGCATCATGTATGATAGCACCATCAACACACCTTGGTCTTCGTTAGGGACCAAGCCTGTAGGTGTTTTATTTATGATGTCATAAGTCAAATACAGTAGCCCCCCAAATAATATAAGCGAAAGAAACCAAAGCTTAATAGTTTGTCTTGAAAATATAATAAATATCTTCGTAGACCAATCAAAAAATTGATTAAATTTTCTTATAGGCCAAAATGGTTCTTCCTCTTTTCCTTTTAAAAATACAACGCATAATGCCGGTGTTAAGGTAAGTGCTACAAAACCAGATATGACGACAGCGATGATAATAGTAACCGCAAACTGCTTATACATTACTCCGCTAAATCCACCTAGTAATGCAGCGGGAATAAAAACGGCTGAAAGAACAAGTACGATAGCTACTATTGGTGTAGAGAGTTCTCTCATGGCTTCAAGGGTTGCATCTTTTACACTAATTTGTTTGGTTCTTAAAATCCTTTCAACATTTTCAATAACTATAATGGCATCATCAACCACCAGTCCTATTGCTAAAATCAAGCCAAAAAGAGTTAATAAATTTATGGAAAAACCAGCCGCATAAAGTCCTGCAAATGCACCTATAAGTGCAACCGGTATAGCGATTAACGGTATAAGCGTAGCTCTTAAATTTCCCAAAAAAAGATATATCAAAATCACAACAAATCCAATAGCTTCAAAAAGTGTTTTTACAACCTCATCTATAGAAGCATTGATAAAAAGCGTTGTGTCGTATGGGTAACTATACTTTAAATCAGATGGAAACTTTTTAGATAATGTATTTAGAGTTTTATCTACTGCTTTTGATACTTTTAAGGCATTTGCTCCTGGTGATAAAAATATAGCAACAGGCATCATCGGCTTCAAATTATATCTAGAAGTTGTATCATACGAGTTTGCCCCTAATTGAACTTTTGCTATATCTTTTAATCTCAAAGTTGAGCCATCCGTATTTGATCTTATAATGATATTTTTAAACTCTTTTACTGTTGAAAATCTCCCTGCTGTGGTGACGCTGTAGGTAAAAGGTTCTATTTTTTTCATGGGCTCCGAGCCAACTGAACCAGCAGCGTATTGGTTATTTTGACTTCTTATGGCATTAACTATATCTGTTATAGCAAGGTGATAAAAAGAGAGTTTTTCAGGATTAATCCATACTCTCATGGCATAATCTTTCTCTCCAAATATTATAGCCGAGCCCACCCCTTTTATGCGTTTTAAGTCATCCAAAACATTTACTTTCAGATAATTTGATATAAAAAGCCTATCATGTTTTGCGTCTTTTGATGTAAATGCTATGACTTTAAGCATGTCTGGAGATCTCTCTTGCACACTGATCCCCTGTCTTTTAACTGCTTCTGGCAATTTTGCAAGGGCTAATTGGACTCTATTGTTTACATCTACCTTGGCCTGAGATATATCTGTGCCAATCTTGAAATTTACACTAACTGACAATACTCCACTCGGAGAGGCTGTTGAAGTCATGTATGTCATATTTTCTACGCCATTTATTGACTCTTCAAGTGATGTTGCAACAGTTTTAGAAAGAGTCTTAGCATCTGCCCCTGGATATATAGCTTGAACATTAATTTGTGGTGGAGTTATGGCCGGGTACTGTTTCACTGGTAAAAGCTGTAAAGAAACTACACCCGCAATTATAATTATCAAAGCTATAACTGTAGCAAAGATAGGTCGATTGATAAAAAACTTTGAAAACATTTATTTTCCTTGTTTATTTATAATTTTATCAGCAACAACTTTACCACCTGGCTTTAGTCTAAAGAAGTTATTTACTATCACTCTATCGCCACTTTTAAGAGGACCGCCGGCAACTATAAACTTATCTCCACTAACATTACCAAGAATCACAGGGCGAACACCTACGCGTCCATGGTCTTCTATAAATACGATAGTTCCTAGTGGATTTTGAAGCACAGCTTTTTGCGGTACTGTTATCACATTTTTTTGGATTATATTGCTTGTTATAATTCTTACAAATTGACCAGGCATTAGATAACTGTTTTTATTGTCAAAAGCTGCTCTCATTTTTACTATACCTGTTTGGTTGTTTGTATTTACATCTATATAATCGACAATACCTTCTTTTTTTAGAAGCTTACCATCTACTTCAAGCTGAACTTTCATAGGTGCATTATCTTTAATACTCCAGAGATGATTTTTAATGTTTTTGTAGTCACTCATCGGCACAGAAAAGTCAACAAAAACTTTATCATTTTGAGTTATCTCTACAAGTTTAGTTGGAGGATCATTAGAGACTAAATCACCTACATCAACTTGTTTTAAACCAGTAATTCCGCCGATAGGAGCTTTGACTTTTGTGTATGCTAGATTGATTTGTGTTTGCTGGAGCTCGGCTTTTGCGAGCGAAACTGATGCCAAACTTTTTTCATAAGCAAAAAGTGCATTATCTCTTTTTTCTTGTGAAATTACTTTTTGTGAAAATAGTTTTTTTACTCTCTTCCAATTTCTTGTTGCATTATCCAAACTAGCTTCACTCATCTTCAATGACGCTTTTGCAGCATCAACTTGTGCTTTATAAGTAACATCTTCTATCTGATATAAAATATCTCCTTTATTGACTCTTTGTCCCTCTATAAAATTTTTCTTCTCTAAAATACCCAATGCACGAGCAACAACTTGCACTTTTTTATATGCTTTTACAATTGCTGGATACTTCAGAGTGATAGGTAGAACTGTAGGCTTTGGAACTACGAAAACATCAGCTTTTGGCACTGGCATTTTATGTGACCCTCCACCTGCTCCTCCAGGATTTGCTGCTTGTGAAAGTACAGGAATCAACAGTATTGACACCATTGAAAGTAATACTTTGGATTTTAGGTTTTTCATTTAATGTACTCCTGGATATTTTTATTTGTATAATAATAATATGTGGCATATGCTATTTGAAGATTATTTAATGCTGCTTCATACTGAGATTTAGCATTCGTTTTTACACTCAACGCATCTAAGTATGATACATTATCGACAGCTCCTACCTCATATTTTTTAGAAATTGTCTCATAGGCGCTATTCGCAGATTCTAATGAAATCTTAGCACTGGATATTTGTGCTTTTGTTGTGTTAATTTTTGATAATGCCAACTCTGTATTTATATCTTGAATTTGAGTAGCTTGCTTTACTTGCTTAAGAAGTGCATTTTTTTGAATTAAAATAGACTCTTTTTGTTTTTCTAAACTACCGTGATCAAAAAGTCGAATATTAAATGTAAGCATTAGTTTATTTTGATTGCCTAATCCTCTAGGATGAGACACATCAGACCTCCCATAATTATATAAGCTATAAGTATCTTCCAGACTAATTTGAGGAAGATATGATGAATTTATCGTATTTGCGGTATAAGTCAATGAAGAAGTCTTTGCACTTAAAGCTTTGATATCATCACTTAAATCTTTTTGTAAATTTTTTGGGATTTTGATTGTCGAGTCATCTAGTATTGTAATTTTTTTACCAATTTTCACACTAAGTAATTTTTTTAGAGATAAGATTTGAAATTTTGTTGCATCTATTTGATAAACATTATTGCTATATGCTGCTTGAAGTTTGTCAATTTGATCTTTTGTGGCACTTCCAACTTCATAAAACTTTTTTATTCGCTCTAACTCAGCTTTTAGTTGAATTTGTTTTTCATCTAAGGCTTTCAAACTAGCTTCTACACTTTTAATTGTGTAAAAATCTTGGGTGATTGAAAGTTGTAAACTTTTTTTATAAGATTTTGTATCATATTTTGATGATTCAAGCAGAGCAATATTTTGCTTTATTGTATTTGATTTTCTGCCTCCATCATACAAATCTACACCAACTGTTGCATATCCACTATATATGTCGCCAGGCGTATTCCTTGTTCTGGCATTTAAATTTTGATAAAATCCTCCTGCATCAATAGTTGGATAATATGCACTTTTTGAAGACTCTACAGTTTTGAGATTGGACTCTTGTGTTAGGATTTTTGATGCTACTATATTGTTATTAGTAGTAGCAAAATCCAATAATGACTTTAAGCCTTCTGCATATACAAGTGCAGGAATGACTAAAAATAGTAATTTTTTCATGTGTTTAATCCCCTATAATATTTTTTTATCTTCTCTAATACTTTTATAGTAATCTTATAATCGTTTTGCCCTATGATTTCTTTTAAATCATCTTCTTGTTTTTTGAAAATAGGCGTAAGCATTTCAGCATTTTTCTTAGTCTCTCGCGTGAGATAAATTTTAAACACTCTTCTATCCTCGGATGAAACTTCGCGAATCAGTTTCTTTTTTTTGACTAATGTGTCAATCATCCTAGTTATAGTTGTCTTATCTTTGTGCAAGTGCTCGGCTATCTGAGTCTGAGAGAGCCCTGGCATTGCATACACAAATTTTAAAAGCAACCCTTGTTCATTACTGATACCATAAGGTTTCAGATATTTGTTATGTTCATTTTCCATGATATTTTTGGTTAATTTTAATTGCAACAATAAATTATCATCAATTTCATTCAAAAATACTCCTTTTTTATTATAGTTGTATATGCAACTTTTAGTAATGCAACTATATATAAAATAAGCTTAAATTAGAATATATGTAAATATCTCCGCAGGAGTTTAATAATTCGCTAAGTTCTCTTGGATTTTGAAGTTTTATAAACAAAGGCCAATACTTCTGCAACAGCCTTATATAGAGTTTCAGGGATCATGTCATTTAGCTCACATTTTTTATACAATTCTCTTGCTAATGGCGGATTTTCTATGATTTGAATATCGTGATTTCTTGCTATTTCTTTTATTTTTAATGCTAGATAATCTGCCCCTTTGGCTAGGACTTTTGGAGCATTTTCTTTTTCCTTGTCATATCTAAGTGCTACCGCGAAATGTGTTGGATTTGTGATAACAACATCTGCATTTGGTATCTCTTGCATCATTCTTTTTTTGGTCATTTCCATCTGTATTCTTCTAATTCTTGCTTTTATTTGTGGATCTCCCTCCATCTGTTTATATTCGTCTTTAACTTCTTGCTTGCTCATCTTTAAATCTTTAAAATAATTGTATCTTACAAAAAACAGATCAAATAGAGCTAAGAAAAAAAACAAAATAAGCATCACTGAACCTAATAATACAGCCTTTTCTTTGAGCCATAAAAGTTGATCAAAAATAGATATATACACGACAGCAGGCAATTCTTTTGTAAAATCAAACAAAAAATAATAAGCAAGAAGAAGTACAAGTGCCACTTTTATAACAACTTTTATCGTTTCAACTAATTTTTTAATGGATAACAAATTTTTTAACCCTTTTATAGGATTAATTTTTTTAAAATCCGGGACAAGTGGTTTTGTGCTAAAAAGAAATCCAAATTGTAAAAAACCGGCCAATAAACCTGAAAGTGCCACCGCAAGAGCCAATGGTAAAACAACTAACAATACTTCTCTAAAAGTAATAAGTGAAATTTGAATTACTATATTTTTTGTTAAATCAACTCCTATGAAAGATTGGTAATATATATATAATTTAACAAGATGTTTTTGCATAAAGGGGAAAAGAGCTAAAAATGTAAAGATTGCAACTACAAGAGTAATAAAACTGCTAACATCTTGACTTTTGGGAACATTCCCCTCTTTTCTCGCATCTTCAATCTTTTTGGAGGTGGGCTCTTCTGTTTTTTCTTGATCATCAGCCATTTTTTTTAAACAATCTTCATGGAAAGGTCAAGCCATGTAGCTTGATGAATTAGACTACCACTGCTAATGGCATCTACTTTAGTATCTGCATATTCCTTTATATTTTCTCTTGTAATATTTCCGCTAGCTTCTACTAGAATATAAGAAAAGTTTTTTTCTTTATATTCTACAACTTCTTTGATTTCTTCTATATTCATATTATCACACATTATCATATCGCTCCCACACTGCATGGCGTATTTGGCAAATTCAACATCTTCGCATTCTATCTCTATTTTTGCGGTATATGGCAGTTTGCCTCTTGCAACTTTTAAAAAATCTTCTAAATTTTCAATCGTTTTTAAATGTGTATCTTTAAGCATCAAACAATCATCAAGCCCCATTCTATGGTTATGTCCACCACCACACCTAACAGCATATTTTTCAAAAATCCTAAGATGAGGTCTGGTTTTTCTTGTGTCTAAAAGCTTCACATGTGAGTCCTTGAGAATAACAGCGTATTTATTTGTATTTGTTGCAATTCCGCTTGCATGTTGGAGCAGATTCAATATAGTTCTCTCGCACATCAAAAGTTTTTTTGATTTTCCTTTTAGAGTCGCTATAACATCTCCGGGCTTTATGGGTTTTCCATCTCTGATATGAAATTTAATATCTATATTTTCAACCTTACAAAGTGCTTTTGCATAAACAACGCCGGCTAAAATTCCACTATCTTTAGAGATTATTTTTGCAGATGCTTTTTCATTGCTACCCACCAAATAAAAAAGATCTCCCCTACCAACATCTTCTTGCAAAGCATTTTTAACAAATTTTTTGATCATTTTACTGTCTCCTTTTCATTGAGCAAAGCCCAGTGAAAATTCCTCTCACTGAAGCTTATGCTTTGCATAGAAAAAATCATTTAAGTATTTTGCTCAACTTTAATTTTATATTTCAAACATTCTATTTAGGGCTAGGTATGCGTATTTTCTTACTTTTTCGCTTATGGTTATTTCGTTTTCAAATCTTTTTTCTTTTATTGATATTAATGTATTGTACAAATCTTCTAGAGTTGTTTCATTCATCGTAGGGCATTCTGGTTTTGTGGATGATAAGACGAAAGTATTTTTCTCTCTTAAACGGTTCACCATATTAAACTCTGTTCCAACTGCTACTTTCTGCTCCAATGGCAACTCTTTTATATATTTTATTATCTGTGAAGTAGAGCCTACAAAATCTGACTTGGCACAAACTTCTGGTTTGCATTCAGGGTGAGTCACTATTAAAATATCTGGATATTTTTGCCTATAAAATTCTACATCTTCTACATCAAAAAGTTGATGGACTGAGCAAAAACCGTTATAACAAATGATATCTGCTTTATTTGGATCAAATCCATCACCGATAACACAAGAAATGAGCCCCATATCTATCGCTATGTTTTGACCTAAACACCTATCTGGAACAAAGAGTATCTTTTTTCCACTCTGCCTTGCTTTAATTATGATTTTTTTAGCATTTGAGCTAGTACAAACCATACCGCCCATCTCTCCGACTCTAGCTTTCACTTCGGCTGAAGAATTAATATAAGTTACAGGCATGATATCTTCTTTTTTTATACCGGCTTTTTCCAGTATCTTTACATTATTGTCAAAATAATCAACATCAATCATACGAGCCATCGCGCAACAAGCAATTTTGGGCATAAAAACTCTTTTGCTTGGAGACAATATCTTTACACTCTGTCCCATAAAACCAACACCGCAAAAAATCAAATTTGGCTTTGCGTCTTTCGCAGCCCATTTGGCTAGCTCCAATGAGTCGCCAGTAAAATCAGCCATATCGAACACTTCATCTTTTTGATAAAAGTGTGCAACGATACTAACATCTAATTCATTTTTTAATTTATTTATTTCATTTTTTAATTTTTCATTATTCAATATAAAATCCTTTACATGTAGATAACTAATAATAATTTCACATTATAGCAAAAGCAAAATTAAATTAAATTTTTGCTAAAATGTCTTAATCAAATTTAAAGGTGAAAAGTGAATTTTTTATTTAATATAAACATACAATTTTACATATTGGCATATTTAGTGGGTGGTATTCCCTTTGGTCTATTACTTGCCAAATACTTTGGAAAAATCAATATAACTGAAGTTGGAAGCGGCAGTATTGGTGCGACAAATGTTTTAAGAGCTTTAAAAACTCAAGACCCTAAACTAGCAAAAAAAGTGGCAATTGCTACGCTTGTCTTGGATGTTTTAAAAGGAATTGTTGTTCTTTCCATTGCAAAAGTGATGGGTTTAAGTGAAGCAACACTTTGGGCAATCGCAATCCTTGCAGTAGTTGGACATTGTTATAGTCCATATCTAAAATTTGAAGGCGGGAAAGGTGTAGCAACGGGTATGGGTGTTTTATTTTTTTTGCTACCAATTGAAACTATTATAGGAGTTATTGTATGGCTTATAGTTGCAAAAATTGTTAAAATCTCATCTCTTGCTTCTCTTTTAGCATTTTTGACTATCGCAATTTCATCTTTTATACTTCATCCTAAAATTTATACCATCGAATCTCACGCTCCAATTTTAATTATTACTTTTATTATATTTTATAAGCATATTCCAAATATAATGAGAATTGTAAAAGGTGAAGAAAAAAGAGTTGTATGAAAATTTTTATAGAAAATCTCACATTTGATGCAATTTTAGGGATTTTAGAAAAAGAAAGAAATAGTCCGCAAAAGATAATCGTAAATACAAAAATTACTTATGACTATAGCAAAAGCAATTTTGTAGATTATTCATTGGTTGCTAAATTTATAAAAAATACACTACAAAAGAGAAAATTTTACTTAATAGAAAATGCATAATAAATTCAAAAATAAGTTAAGAAAAAAGTTAA
>CAZYTB010000023.1:0-25883 GCA_964650375.1 uncultured Campylobacterales bacterium
ATGAATTTTCTGATATTTCATTGAAGACAATAAAAGAGCTAAATGTGGAATTTATAAAAATTAAGGTTGATAGAAAAGGTATAAATCCACTTAGAGATATATTGTATATGTATTCGCTCTATAAAATATATAAAAAAATTAAACCAGATTTAATCATTCACTACACAATCAAGCCAAATATTTATGGTTCTATTGTTGCAAATATTCTTAAAATAAAATCAATCGCGGTTGTCTCAGGTCTTGGATCTGTGTTTATTAGAGACAATATTTTAACAAAATTGATTAAAAAATTATATTCATTTGCACTAAAAAAAGTCAATAAAGTTGTATTTTTAAATCAAGATGATATGGATATATTTTTAGATAAGGAGCTTATTGGTTCATCGCAGGCTTATCTGTTGCCTGGAGAAGGCGTTGATACGGTTTTTTATACAAATTGTATGAAAAAAGATAGCGAAGCCCTTACTTTTCTAATGGTTGCAAGATTGCTTAAAGACAAAGGTGTTTATGAGTACATTGAGGCAATTCGTTCTATTGAAAAAAAGAATATTAGATTTTTACTTGCCGGTCTTTTAGATCTTGATAATCCAACAGCCATATCACAAAAGCAATTAGATGATTGGATTGCTGATGGAGTTGTTGAGTATCTTGGGAAAACTGAAAATATAAAAGAGTTTTTTGCTTTGGCTGATGTTGTGGTTTTGCCTAGTTACAGAGAAGGACTTTCTAGAGTATTACTTGAGGCAAATAGTTGTGAAAAATTTATTATCACATCAGATATTGCTGGATGTAAGGAACTTTGTATGGATGGTATAAATGGATTTTTGGTTCAGCCAAAAGATGTTCAATCACTCAAAGAAGCGATTATCAAGACAATGAAATTTGGTATAAATGAGATTCGAAGTCGCTCAAAAAAAGGAAGATTGCTGGTTGAATCTAAATACAGTAGTCAAATAGTTAATCAACATTATAAACAATTAATCAAAGAACTATTGAAATGAAAGTTTTGATTACCGGCGCATCTGGTTTTATTGGCAGTTATTTTATGAAAAATTATAAAGATAAATTTATGATTCAAACTTTTTCGTTTCGTAACAATGATTTTGATGTGCTGAAGCTTAACCAGATTGATGTTGTGGTGCATCTTTCTGCCTTAGTTCATCAAATGGATGGAGCGAGTAAAGAAGAATACGAGCGTGTCAATGTTTCTCAAACACTTGCCCTTGCCGCTAAAGCCAAAGACCAAGGTGTAAAACATTTTGTGTTTATGAGCAGCATCAAGGTGTATGGCGAAGAGAATGATAAGCCATATACCGAAGAAACACCATGCAATCCTCAGGATGAATATGGTAAAAGTAAATTAAAAGCTGAACAGGAATTACAAAAACTTGAAAATGATGACTTTAAAGTTTCTATTATAAGAACACCAATAGTATATGGATATGGTGTAAAAGCAAATATAAAAAATCTTGTTAATTTAGTAAAAAATGTTCCTATTTTGCCCTTTGGAAAAATTGAGAATAAAAGAAGTATGGTTTATATTGGAAATCTCTGTTATCTGATTGATGAAGTTATAAAACAAGAACAAAGTGGCATATTTTTAGCTTCTGATGATGAATCTGTTAGCACTACAAAATTAATAGAAATGATAGCTAATGGGCTTGGCAGAAAGGTTTATTTGATAAAAGTTCCTTTTTTTAAAACAATATTAAAAGTTTTAAAGCCATCTTTTCACAAAAGACTATATGAGAATCTTGAAGTTGATAATACTCAAACCAAAAAAATGTTAAACTTCAAAAATCAATTTGGAGCAGAAGAGGGAATAAGGCATATGATAAAAGGTGAAAGATGAACACTGGCAATTTAGATAAAAAAGTTTGGATTTATATTTTTCTAGCATTTACTTTTAGTGCGCTAGTTAGGCTTATATGGGTTTACCAGTTTAATGGATATACTAGTTTTATTTGGAACAATCAATTTATGATAAATACGAATGATGGATACTATTGGGCTGAGGGTGCAAGAGATCTTTTGCGTGGTTTCTCCAAACTAAATTCTTCGTCACCAGTTAATACAGGAGCTTCAGAGCTGACTTTTTTATTTGCAAAAATTCTACCTTTTTCTTTTGAAACAATTATATTTTATATGCCAGTATTCTTAAGTTCACTTGTTGTGATACCTATGATTTTGATAGCTCAAAGTTTAAAAAGAGTAGAGATGGGTTTTATCGCAGCTCTTTTAGCTTCTATCGCTTGGAGTTATTATAATCGAACTATGGCAGGCTACTATGATACCGATATGCTAAACATTGTTTTTCCTGCATTTCTTCTGTGGTCCCTTATACTTGCTTTAAGAAATACAGAAGAAAAATATCTGCTTTTTACTGCTTTGGAGATAGTAGCTTATAGATGGTGGTATCCGCAAAGCTACTCTTTAGAGTTTGCATTTTTTGGGCTTATTTTAGTTTATTCGTTGATATATGAGCGAAAAAATCTTTATAATTATAAATTGCTTGCGATTATGCTGTTTGCGATGATGGGATTGCCTAGCATTGTTAGACTTGTAGTCGTTATTTTAGTGTATTTAGCATATAAAACTAAAAAGCTGGATTATTACATATATTATATTTTAGGTTTGGCATTTTTACTTTTTTTATTTACTGGTGGATTTGACCCTATTTGGGTACAGCTAAAAGGTTATGTATTTAAAAATTCAGTTGAATTAGTCGGCAAAAAATTACCTCTTCATTTTTTCTCTGTTATGCAAACAGTCAGAGAAGCTGGTCATATTCCTTTTACTACTTTTGCAAATCGTATCAGTGGAAGTACTATAACATTTGCTCTCTCTCTAGTGGGTTATATTTTTATGGTTTTCAGGTATCCTGTGATGCTATTAGGTCTTCCTCTGCTAGGACTTGGTTTTTTAGCTTCTGTGGGCGGGCTTAGATTTACTATCTATGCTGTACCTGTTATGGCTTTTGGTATTTCCTATCTCATCTTTTTCATAAGTGAATATCTAAAGAAATTTTTAGTTCAAGGCAAAAGCAGTTTTTATATAAGATTTATTTTTGTTTCCATCTGTACGGCGGCAGTTTTATATCCAAATATTCTACATGTGATAGGTTATAAGGTTCCAACTGTTTTTACAAAACAAGAAGTTAGTGTTTTACACAAGCTAAAGAGTATAGCTAGTAGAGAAGATTATGTAGTGTCTTGGTGGGATTATGGTTTTCCTATTCGTTATTATAGTGATGTAAAGACTTTGATAGATGGTGGAAAACATAGTGGGGCAGATAATTTTCCAGTTAGTTATATCTTAACAAGTCCACAGCAAATATCTGCAAAACTCGCAAGACTTGATGTGGAATATACTGAAAAATCTTTTCACTATGCTAAAAATAATCCAGATATAAATAGGTCAAATATAGCAAATATGACACTTCATTATGGATTTAAAGATACAAATGATTTCTTAACTTCTTTGTCTACAAATATAAAATTACCTAAAAAAACAAGAGATATCTATTTTTACCTTCCTTTTAGGATGATGGGCATACTTCCTACTGTTGCTAAATTTAGTGATATGGATTTGATGAGCGGAAATACCATAAGAAGACCATTTTTCTATCAAACAAATAGATTTAAGGATTCTAAAGATGTGTTAAATCTTGCAAATGGAGTTTTGTTTTATAAAAAGAAAGGGATATTGAAAGTAGAAAATCGAGAAGTACCAATCAAAGAATTTTTTGTAGTTGCTTATGATAAAAAAAGAAAACTAATAAGACAAAGAGAACTTATGCATAAAAATGCAAACCTATCTATAATCTATATGCGCTCATATAATACCTTTTTAGTTTTAGATAATTCCATGTTAAATTCACTCTATATTCAACTTTTTGTATTTGATAATTATGATAAAAAACTTTTTGAGCCTGTTATTTTGACGCCTAGTGCCAAAGTATATAAATTAAAAATATGATTTATATAGGATTATTATTTCTTTCATTTGTTTTGACTTACCTCATAAGAAATTATGCACTTAAAAAGTCACTCGTTGATATACCAAATGAGAGAAGTTCGCACACCGTTCCCACACCACATGGTGGTGGCATTGCCATAGTTATCACTTGGTTTACTGGATTAGTTTATCTCTACATGTACGGCTTTATAGAAAAAGATATATTTTATGCACTTTTGGTAGGAGTTATTATCTCAGTTGTTAGTTTTTTTGATGACTTATATGAGCTTAGTCCAAAGTTTAGGATTTTTGCCCAGTTTTTTGTAGCTGGTTTAGGCCTATATATGCTTGGAGGACTCAGTAAAATAGATTTATATTTTTTCGTAATCGAAAATGTTTTTTTAACAAATCTTTTTGCCTTGTTTTTGATAGTTTGGTTTATAAATCTGTATAATTTTTTAGATGGGATTGACGGATATGCAGGAAGTGAAGCCATCTTTTTAGGAATTGTCGGTTATCTGTTTTTTAAAGATAGTGTCTTTTTAGTTCTGGTTGCCTCAGTTCTTGGTTTTTTGTTTTGGAATTGGCAAAGAGCAAAGATATTTATGGGAGATACTGGAAGCACTCTTTTGGGTTATAGTGTAGCTATATTTGCTATTTATTATCAAAACCATGGATACTCTATAATTATTTGGTTTATACTGTTTGGACTTTTTTGGTTTGATGCAACTCTCACTCTTTTCAGAAGGTATAAAAATGGTGAAAAGTTAAGTCAAGCCCATAAAAAACATGCTTACCAAAGACTAAATCAGAGTGGTTGGTCACATAGCAAAGTTACTGTATATGCAATTTTTGTTAATTTTATACTGTTTTTAATTGCATTTGTCGCCTTTAATTTTACAAGTTTATCTTTATTGATGTTGATAGTTGCTATAATATTTCTTTATTTTATCACATTATATATTGACAAGCGAAAGAAATTTATATGAATATATTGCAATACTTTGATAAGCGTATTTTGAATTTATTGCTTATTCTTCTTTTATCATTTTTAACATTTACTTGGACTTTTTGGATTTTTCATGAACCATTTGATATAAAAGTTATCTTGATAGTCATAGTAGTTAGAATAATAGCTTCTGCCTTAATTTTTAAAGATTATTCTCTTTCTTGGTCCAAAGCAACACAGAAAACTTTTTTGATAAAAAGCACAGTTAATTTGACTGCTTTTTTTGCATATATGCCTTATTTTTATGGGTATATAACTATTGCCTTTTTTCTATCAGAACTTTTTTTATATCTATTTTTTATCAATTTTTTTCTATACATGTACTATTTATATACCAATAGAAGCAAGACTTTAAAAGATAAATCTTTGGTTATTTATGGAGCAGGAAAAGCAGGATTAAGATTGGCAGAAGAGTATAAGGACTCACATTTTAGTATAAAATATTTTATAGACGATGATAAAGGATTGCAGAAAAGAAGCATAGATGGTATTAAAATTATCTCTAATAATGGATTGGGAGAGAAAAATAAATTTGATTTGCTTGTTATTGCGATGCCATCAGCTAGTTCCAAATACATAAGCGATGTTTATAAAAAAATGGAAAGACATTTTAATGATATAAAGATTTTACCTTCTCTAGATCAAATACTTTCATCAAAATCTTTTATGGAACAGTTGAAAAATATTAGTGTTGAAGACCTATTGGCAAGACATCCACAAGATTTAGACAAAAAAACAATTTCTTCTTTTTTAAAAAATAAAAAAATTTTGGTTACTGGCGGTGGAGGCAGTATCGGAAGTGAAATTGCTAGACAGTGCTTAAAATATGGTGTTAAAGAACTATATCTGCTTGACCATAGTGAGTTTAATCTTTACACAATTTGTGAGGAATTGAATTCTGACAAAGTTAAACCTCTCATGCATAGTATATTGGATTATGAAATGTTGGAAAATAGTATCTCTACAAGTAGAGCTGATATCATTATTCACGCGGCAGCTTATAAACATGTTCCTCTTGTCGAAGAAAATATTGATAAAGGTATAAAAAACAATATAATAGGAACGAAAAATTGTATAGATTTAGCTATAAAGTATGGTATAAAAAAGTTTATAGTAATTTCAACAGATAAAGCTGTGAGGCCAACAAATGTGATGGGCGCTACAAAACGAATTTGTGAGTTATATGCTGGAAATATTGATTCTAAGAATACCGAAATCTCCTCAGTTAGGTTTGGGAATGTTCTAGGCAGTAGTGGATCAGTCATACCAAAATTCAAAATGCAAATAGAGCAGGGCGGTCCACTTACGGTCACTCATCCAGATATTACCAGATATTTTATGCTGATCCCTGAAGCATGTGAACTTGTCCTGCAAACAGCAGCTATCGCAAAAGGTGGAGAGATATTTATACTTGATATGGGCGAACCTGTAAAGATAGTGGATTTAGCTAACAAAATGAAAGAATTAAGTGGCAAAAAAAACATAAATATAGAGTTTATTGGTCTTAGAGTTGGTGAAAAACTTTATGAAGAATTGCTTATAAATGACAGTGATGGAGAAACAAAATATGAATCCATAACGGTTGCAAAAAAAACATATTATGATATAGAAAAGTTAAATAATGATATCGATGAGCTTCTCGTCTGTGAAAATAAAATAAAAAAATTACAAGAAATTGTTCCAGAGTTCACTCATGAATTGTAAAATAATCTAAATAACTATATAATATAACTATGAAAATTACAAATGAAATCGAAAAAATAGAATCTATAGGTTGTGTGGGGCTAGTAAGTAAACCACGCGATACTAGTTTGAAAAAATATTATAAAACTATCAAAGAGGCACTTGAAAAGTATGGAGTAGAACTTTTGGTTGAAGAAAAAAGTGCTAAAAATTTAGGTTGTGATGGTGTAAATTTTGATGATATGTGTGAAAGAAGTGATTTTTTGATCTCATTAGGCGGGGATGGTACATTGATTTCACTCTGCAGAAATAGCTTTCTTTACATTAAGCCAATCTTGGGCATTGATGCTGGAAATCTAGGCTTTATAACTTATATCAAGTCAGATGAAATTGATGAATTTATAGACAATATATTTTTAAATAGATATAGGATTGATGAGCGGATGCTTTTAGAAATTTCTCTACATGTAGAAGGGAACGAAAAATATATAGTGGCTTTTAATGATGTTGTTTTTGCGAGACAAAATACCACTTCTATGTCGACAGTGGGAGCTTATATCGATGGAAATTTGATAAATTTATATCGTGGTGATGGACTTATAGTTTCAACTCCAACTGGTTCAACTGCTTATAATATCTCCGCAGGAGGTCCTGTTATATATCCTTTGACGCAAGCTTTGATACTCACTCCAATATGCCCACATTCACTTACTCAAAGACCACTCGTGTTGCCTGTTGATTTTGAGATAGAATTTAGAAGTGAAGATGATATACTTATAGTTATTGATGGGCAAGACAGATATAAAATGAAAGATTTTGAAAAGGTTACCATCAAAATTGCACAAAAAAGTGCAAAACTCATACATTCACTTGAACTAAATTATTTTAGCACACTGAGAGATAAATTGAATTGGGGTAATTTATGATAGAGCGCCTTTATATAAAAGCGCATTTTTCATTTAAAGAGTGTGAATTAAATTTACAAGACGGACTCATCGCTTTTACTGGACCAAGTGGTGCAGGAAAATCTGTACTTATGCAAGCAATTTTATCACTGTTTGGATATAGCGAAGCAAATGCGTCGGTTATAGAAGCTACGATTTCAAATGAAATAGACATGAGTGAATTTGGAATAGTAAGTGATGAGGTAAATGTTTTTAAGCTTATGAAGTCAAAAAGTACAAGGTATTTTGTAAATTCTCAAAATATTTCTAAAAAGAATATCAATGAAATTTCAAAAGAGTTTTTAAGTTATCTGAGTGTAAAGGACAATGGAGAATTTGAGAATGAGAGGCTCTTAGAGTTTTTAGATGCAATTTGTATAAAAAATGATGCTCTACATGTAGAGCATTTGAAAGATTTTACATCTAAGTATGAAGAGTATAAAAAACTAAGCGATGAATTAAAAATACTCATAGAAAAAGAAAAAAAAGTAGAAGAACTAAAAGATTTTGCAAGATATGAAATAACCAAAATAGAAGAAATTGATCCAAAAAAAGGCGAAGATGAAGAACTGATGATACTTAAAAAATCACTATCTAAAAAAGAAAAATTAGAAACCGCATTGAGCGTAGCATCATTGATATTTGACTATGAATCAAGTGTCGTTGAGACATTAAATTTAATGGAAAAAGATACTACATTTTTTGATGAATGTATGAATGAGTTAAGAAGTCAGTTTGAAACTCAAAAAGATGTATTAGGTGAATTAGAAGATATTAATATTGAAGTTATGCTTGAGCGCATAGAAAAGATAGCCGGACTAAAAAAAAGATACGGAAGCATAGAAGAGGTATTAACCCATAAAGAGCACAAAATAAAAGAATTAAAAGAGTATGAAAATATTTCATTTGAAAAAAAAGATTTGCAACAAAGATATGAAAATTCAAAAGAAGAGATAAAAAAACAATCAAATCAAATTTCTAAAACAAGGCTATCAAATCTTTCTACGATGAATGATAGAATAAATTATTATCTAAGCTTATTGTATATGCCAAGTCTTGCATTAGAATTGAAAATTAAAAGTTTAGATGAACATGGGATAGATGAAATAGTTGTAAATTTAGGAAAAGTTGAACTTAAAAAAATCAGTTCAGGCGAATACAATAGACTCAGACTGGCATTTTTAGCGGCACGAGAAGAATACTTGCGAAGTAGTGGAGGAGTTTTAATATTAGATGAAATTGACTCAAACTTAAGCGGAAAAGAATCAATGAGCGTTGCAAATGTACTTGAAATTTTGTCAAAAAAATATCAAATATTTGCTATATCTCATCAACCACAACTTTCCTCAAAAGCCAAAATGCACTTTCTAATCTCAAAAAATGAAAAAGAGAGTAAGGTGAAGCTTTTAAATAAAAATGAAAGAATTGAAGAACTTGCTAGAATGGTTAGCGGAGAAGAAATAAGTGCAAAAGCTATAGAATTTGCAAAATCTCTTATGAGTGGAGAGAAAAATGATTAAAGATAGAATTCTGCTCATAGAAGATAATAAAGCACTATCTAAAATCATAACAAAAAAAATGAATATGAATCTTGATTTTGAAATAGTTCAAGCTCATACTTTTTCTGAGGCAGAGGGTTTGATAACTGATAATAATGATTTTTTTATAGCATTATGCGATTTAAATCTTCCCGATGCTCCAAATGGTGAAATAGTAGATTTTGTTATATCTAAAGGATTACCTGTTATTGTATTAACAGGAAGTATAGATGAAAACTTGAGAGAAGATATGCTCAGAAAAAATATAGTTGACTATGTCTATAAAGGCAACATTGAAGATGTAAATTATATATTTTTTCTGATAGAAAGGTTGTCAAAAAATAGAGATATAAAAGTTATGGTAGTTGACGATTCACTTGTTAGCAGAAAAGAGATAAAGAGATTATTGCAGAGTCAAATGTTTAAAGTTTTAGTAGCGGCTCATGGTGAGGAAGCTCTTGGTTACCTAGAAGACAATAAGGATATCAAGCTGGTTTTAACTGATTATAGTATGCCTGTAATAGATGGTATTGAACTCACAAAAAGAATCAGAACAAAATACAACAAAACTCAGATGATTGTTGTGGGTTTGACAGGATTAGAAAAAGATGATCATCTTATCTCTGCAAGATTTTTAAAAATAGGAGCAAATGATTTTCTCACTAAACCTTTTAGTAAAGAAGAATTGGTTTTTAGGATAAGTAATTCATTAGATACAAAAGAGTATATAGACAAGATGGTTAATATGGCTCATATTGATTTCTTAACTAATTTATACAATAGAAGGTATTTTTTTGAAAAAATGGAAAAATATCATAAAGATAATTGCGATTTTGCTATAGCTATGATTGATATTGATTTGTTTAAAAAGATAAATGATACATATGGACATGAGGCTGGCGACAAAGTTATTAGAACAATAGCACATATTTTAAAAGAACATACGAAAGGTCAAGATATAGTATCAAGATTTGGTGGTGAAGAATTTTGTGTGGCTTTAAGAGATGTTGATAAGAAAAATGCTATTGGATTTTTTGCAAGATTGAGAAAAATTATCTCTGATACTATTGTTAGTTTTGATGAAAAAAATATAAATTTTACTGTCTCTATTGGCGTTAGTTTCAAAAGTGAAGAAAAAATTGACGCTATTGTAAGGCAAGCTGATGAGGCCTTGTATAGAGCAAAAAACAGTGGAAGAAATAGAGTGGAGATAGCTTAATGATAATAGACACGCATTGTCATCTGGATGACGAAAGATATAACGATGATTTAGATGAAGTGATAAAAAGAGCACAAGAAAATGGTGTAAAAGGTTTTTTAATTCCCGGAGCAGATATAAAAGATTTGCAAAGGGCAAAAGAAATATCTTACAAGTATGATAATATATATTTCTCAGCAGGAATACATCCATATAATTATGAAGGTTTTGATGAAAAAATACTGAGAGAATATTTAAAAGATACAAGATGCATTGCAGTTGGTGAATGTGGACTAGATTACTTTAGATTGCCAGATGACGAAGAGCAAAAAGAAGAAACCAAGAGAATCCAAAAAGAAATATTTGTAAAACAAATAAACTTGGCAAAAGAGCTAAAAAAACCACTGATAATCCATATTCGTGATGCAAATGGCGATAGTAGAAGAATTTTAGAAGAATTTGATGCGAAAGAGGTGGGAGGTGTTCTTCATTGTTATAATGCTTCTAAGCATTTGCTTCCTCTTAGTAAACATGGTTTTTATTTTGGTATTGGCGGAGTTTTGACATTTAAAAACGCAAAAAAATTAGTCGAAATTTTACCTTTGATTCCAAAAGATAGACTCATAATCGAAACAGATGCCCCTTATTTATCTCCTAGCCCGCACAGAGGAGAGAGAAATGAACCACTTTATACAACGCTTGTAGCCAAAAAAATGTCAGAGATACTCGAACTTAGTATTAAAGAAGTAGAAGAATTAACAACAAATAATGCAAAAAGGATTTTTAAAGCCTTTTCAAGTCTAAGTTAGATAAAATATTCTTTAATTGTATGAATTTTAAAGCAAAGGAATTTAATGCTAAAAATTTTATTGTTAATTTTTTTATTTTTTCAAAGTAGTTATGCTTTTTTAGTAACACAAAATAATTTTGAAGAGCAAGCGTCAGTATTAAAAAGTTTTGATATAGACTCCAGTTTCCTAAAAGACAAAATTTTTATTTCTATGAAAGAGAATGTTGACAGGTATAGAACTAAACATTTTTTAAAAGTCTTAGAAGACGGTAACAGGTTTGTTCCATATTTGAGAAAAATGATAAGTGAATCCGGTATTCCAAAAGCATTTTTATATATGGCTATGGCAGAATCAAATTTTACGCCAACTGCATACTCAAAAGCAAGAGCGTCTGGAATGTGGCAATTTATGCCATATACTGCTAAAAAATTTGGATTAAAAATAAATTCTTATATTGATGAGCGAAGAGATCCGGTAAAATCAACACAAGCCGCTATAAAATATCTAAAATATCTACATAATATTTTTGGCAAATGGTATTTAGCCGCAATAGCTTATAATTGCGGTGAGGGCAGGGTTAAAAAAGCCATAAAAAGAGCAAAAACAGATGATTTGACTACGCTTTTAAACACTAAGAAAAATTATCTTCCAAGAGAAAGCAGATTATATATAAGAAAAATTATTATGATGGAAAGTTTAGCAAATAATGCAGATTTTATCATAGAAAATAATTCTGATTATCTTCTAAACAGAGGTACTGCGGAAACATTTTCAAAAGTATTTGTAAAAGAAGGAACTTCTCTCAGTGGAGTCGCTTCAAGTGTAGGTTTGTCAACAAAAGAGATGAAATCATATAATCCACAATTTACATATAGTTTTGTTCCGCCATATAATGGTAAATATGGAATTTATATTCCTTATGATAAGCAAGCAGATTTTAGAGAAAATTATAATCCAAAAAAATCTAATAGCAGATTCTATGTTTATATTATAAAAAGAGGTGATTCTTTGTATAAGATAAGTAAGAAATATAGAATTAATTATAAAGTTATAAAAGATTTTAACCATTTAAAATCAAATTTACTACATCTAAAACAATCTATCGTTATCCCATTATTAAAACCTGACAAAATCAGTTATATTATAAAAAGAGGAGATACTTTGGGAAAGGTATCAAAAAAATTCAAAGTTGCCATAAATACAATTGTTAGAATGAACAATAAAAAAAATTCTATGATAAGAATAGGTGAAAAGCTTGTTATTCCACAAATGTATTAGATATTTTGCTCTATTACTTATCGTTTTTGTTTTTGTAGGATGTAGTGGAAGGAATTATAATTATTCTTCAAACTACCCAAAAAATTTTCAAACACCTCAAAATGTTCAAATAAATAATTCAAAAAATATGCACAGAGCAACAATGAAACCCTATAGAGTTAGTGGAAAGACATATTATCCAACAACAGTGAGTATTGGAGATACATTTAGTGGAGTCGCTAGTTGGTATGGTAGGGATTTTCATGGCAAAAAGACATCAAATGGTGAATTTTACAATATGTATGGCATGACAGCAGCTAACAAAATCTTACCTATGAACACGATGGTAAAAGTTACAAATTTACAAAATTCAAGAAGTGCAATTGTGAGAGTAAATGATAGAGGCCCTTTTGTAAAAACAAGAATTATTGATCTCTCATACGCAGCGGCGTCAAGACTTGGTGTCGTCTCAAAGGGCACAGCTCCAGTCAGGTTGGAAATTATAGGCTTTGGTGGAGTTGTAAGTACAAGTAAAACAAGAGTAAAAAGTGTGAGCATGACTAACTTTCTTGTTCAAATTGGAGCATTTAGGAAAAAATCCGGCGCACAGAGATTTGCAGCACAAAATACAAATATACTCTCAAGATATAAATCACTCATAAAAGAATATTCCTATGAAGGTTATCCAATTTACAGAGTGTATCTAAGTGGATTTGAGAGTGAAAATGAAGCAAGAGATTTTATATCTAAAGGCTTATTTGACGGCTCATTTATAGTTGGAAATTAGAGGAGTTTGAAATGATACAAGAGATTAAGAGAAAAACAAAAGAGACTGATATTGTAGTTAAGGTAAATTTACACGGAAGTGGAAGCTCAAACATAAATACTGGCATAGGATTTTTTGACCATATGTTGGAGGCATTTTCAAAACACTCCTTTATAGATTTAGATGTAGAATGTAAAGGTGACTTACATGTAGACTTTCATCATAGCGTAGAAGATGTAGGCATAGTCTTGGGCCAAATCTTAAAAGGATTGATTTACCCCGTAGAAAATGTAGAGAGATATTCAAATGCAGTAGTTGTTATGGATGAAGCTGCAGTTGAATGTGATTTGGATTTAAGTAATCGACCTTACCTGGTGTATGAATTGAGTGTAGATGGGAAAATTGGAGATTTTGATGTTGAACTTTGTGAAGAATTCTTTAGAGCAGTTGTTATTAATGCAGGATTGAGTGTACATATAATTAAGAAAAGAGGGAAAAATAGACATCATATAGTAGAAGCAGCCTTTAAAGCATTTGCAGTTGCACTAAGGCGTGCACTGAGCAAAAATGAAAGAGCTGGAACTCCTAGTACAAAAGGTGTGCTGTGATTAAGCTTTTAGTTTTTGATGTTGATGGTTGCATGACGAGCGGAGAAATTACATATTCTAACTCAGGAGATGAATATAAGAGTTTTGATGTAAAAGATGGATTAGCGATAGTATCTTGGATGATGCTAGGTTTGAAAACTGCAATCATAACTGGTAGAGAGTCTAAAATAGTAGAAAAAAGAGCAAAAGAGTTGGGGATTAATTATATTTTTCAAGGAGTTCGAGGTAAAGAAGAAAAGCTAAAAGAGATATTAGCAAAAGAGAATTTAAATTTTCAAGATGTCGCAGCAATTGGAGATGATATAAATGACAATAAAATGTTAAAATTAGTTGGTTGGTCATTTACTCCAAACAATGGAAGTCATTTTACTAAGGATATTGTAGATACAATTTTATCTAAAAATGGTGGAAACGGAGCGTTAAGGGAAATGATTGAAATAATTTTAGAAAAAGAAAATAAAACTAAGGAATTTTTAGAACTTTGGCAGTAAAATCACTAAAATATTTTTTAATATTTTTCTTTTTAATTATGATATTTTTATTAACAAAAAATCCATATGCCTTGCAATATAGCTCAAAAGGAAAAGGGCAGCCAAATATTGAACTTTTTGATGTGAAAATTTTTGAAATCTCTAAACTAGGAGTAAATAGTATAATATTTGCAAATAGAGTGGAAAGATATAAAGGTTATGACAAGATGTATATGATAGATGCTTTGCATAGAAGTAAATTAAATCTTATTGATTCATTAAAGGCAAATAATGGTCTATTGATTAAAAATATTTTATATCTGGATAATAATGTCAGATATACAAGAAGTGATGATTTGGCTTTGAATTCAAATAGTATTAAATATGATATAAAAAATAAAATTTTAAGCGGTGACCAGCCTTTTGAATTGAGCATAAAAAACATGTTAACAAAGGGTAATTCATTTACCTACTTGATGCAAAAAGGTATAATTCAAGCACAAAAAATAAAAACAGTGATAAGGATGGAACAATAATTGAAATATTTAGTATATTTTCTTATGTTGACACTATTAAACGCTAGTGAAGTTCAAATTACAGCCAATAAATTTATGGCCGATGAAACAAAAGGCATTTCAGTTTTTACAGGCAGCGTACATGTAGTAAGAGGAGCGGATGATCTTAAGGCCGATAAAGTGGTAATAAATTTTGATAAAAACAAACAGCCAATAAAATACACAGCTACAGGACATGCTGAAGTAAAGATGAATATAAATAAAAAGAGATACCTTGGCAAGGGTGGAATTTTGATATATGAGCCAAAATTATTAACATATATAATCAAAAACAATGCCTTTTTGCACGAAATAGATACAGATAAAAAAGTATATGGTGATACAATTTTGGTCAACCAGGCAAAAGGATATTATGAAGTAGATAGTCAAAAAAATAAACCAGTAAAATTTATCTTTCAAATAAAGGATAAAAAAAATTGATACGAATCGTAGAGGCTAATTTTGTAACTTCTGCACAAGGTGTAAAAGATTCATTGCCAGATGGTATCAGTGAAGTTGTATTTATTGGTAGAAGCAATGTTGGGAAAAGCTCTATAATAAATGCGCTAACTAATAAAAAAGGTTTAGCAAAAAGCTCTTCTACTCCTGGAAAAACAAGGCTTATAAATTTTTTTGATATTAGATTTATGAAGGAGAAGGAAGTTTTTATAGCTAGATTTGTAGATTTGCCAGGTTTTGGGTATGCGAGAGTATCTAAATCTATGAAAAATGAATGGCAAAGGAATTTAACCAGTTTTCTAAAAGAGAGGCCATCCATAAGAGTTTTTGTGCACTTAATAGATTCAAGACACCCTCATTTGGAAATAGATAAAAATGTAGAAATTTACTTAAATACCTTACTTAAAGCTGATCAAAAAATATTACAAATTTATACTAAGGCCGATAAATTGAACCAAAAAGAAAAAAGTGCATTAAAAAAAGATTTTCCAAAGGCATTATTAGTCTCCAGTAGTAAAAAAAGTGGAGTTAATGTTGCTACAGAATTAATATATAATTCCCTTTTTACAGTGAACTTGGATGATTGAATATACTCATGCAACTTTAGAAGACATAGATTCTATGCAAAAACTTGTAGCTCCGGAAGTTCAAAGTGGTATAATTTTGGAGCGAAATAATGATGAGATTGCTACAAATATCAGGTCGTACATATTGGCAAAAAAAGATGATGAATTAATAGGCTTTGGCGCTCTTCATTTTCATACCGGTGAACTAGGAGAAGTACGAAGTCTTATAGTGTCTCTAGAAGCAAGAGGTAAAGGTGTAGGAAAAAATATTGTAAAAAATATTTTGCTTGAAGGTGAAGAATTGGGAGCTAAAAAGATATTTGCACTTACTTATAAAAAAAGTTTTTTTGAAGATCTTGGTTTTTTAGAAATCCCAAAAGAGGAATTGCCTGCAAGTAAGATTTGGGCCGATTGTATAAAATGTAAATTTTTCCCAATATGCGACGAAATAGCATTAATACACACAATATAAGATTATTTCTTTTTGCACTAGCTTTAGTGTTTCTTCAAATTTTATCTAATTCATTTCAGTTTTTTCCATCTTTTGTTGGAGTTTTTTTCTGTTTTATTATTATCAATATTGAAAAAGAAGAGAAATTTTTTTATATAATTCTTAGTTTTTTGTACCTTTCATTTTATGAATTAAATAAAGGGTTTTTTCTATTTTCATATATTATTTTATTTATCATTTTTTACTATTTGTTTGTTGAGAAAATAAGAAGTTATTTTAAGTGTAAAAATTGCATTATTTTTATTTTTGTAACTGTCGCTTATATAGGACATTTTTTTCTAAATTCACTTTTAGCTTATGTTTTAAATGATTCTTTTCCAAATTTATCATGGGAATACTTATATTATATTGCCTTTGATTTTATCATAAGCATAATTCTTTTCAGGAGACAAGTATGAAGATAAAAATAGCATTAGGTATTTTTATTTCTATCTGGATTATTTTATTAGCAAGAGTATATTATATTAGTATTAAGTCAAATACTTATTATGAGGAATTGGCTAAGCAAAATGCTATTAAAACAGAAGAATTAGCGCCTCTTCGTGGATCAATTCTTGACATTAACGGTAATCCACTTGCAGTTAATAAACTAGGTTTTTCTATAGGAATTGCTCCAGGATTAAGTCCTGTTAAAAAAAGAAAAATATTAGAAAATGAATTAAATTTTTTAAAATCTCTAATGCCTTCAATTGATATAACAAAGCTTGAAAAAATTTACTTGAAAAAAGATTCTCCTTATGCGCATGGGTTTGTAAAAATTATTGATTATATTTCATATAATGACATAATTAAATACTTTTCTAAAATTTCTCTTCGTGATAATTTAAAAATAAAAATATCATCTAAAAGATATTATCCTTATAATGATTTAGCTTCACATATAATAGGATATGTCGGAAAATCTGATTTAAAAGAAATGAGAGCGGATAATATCGCAAAATTAACGGAATTTATAGGTAAAACTGGGATAGAAAGATATTACAATAGAACGCTTGAAGGGCAAGAGGGAATTAAGAAAACAGAAGTAACAGCATTTAATGTAGCGTTAAAAACTATTGAAAAAAAATTGCCTACTAGCTCAAATATAAAACTTACACTTGATATTCGACTTCAAAAATACATCTCAGAGCTATTTAAAGGTAAAAGTGGTGCCATTATAGTGATGAATGCTAAAAATGGAAAAATTTTAGCAGCTGGCAGTTTTCCAGAATATGACTTAAATAATTTTGTAAATGGCATAACAGAGCAAGAATGGAAAAAAATATCTACTGATTTTAATCATCCATTTACAAATAAATTAATAAGTGGTCTTTACCCACCAGGCTCAACCATCAAGATGGGAGTAGCTCTTGCTTTTTTAGAATCAGGTCTCATTACTCCAAATACAACAATTTACGATACAGGAAGTATAGAGCTTGGAGGAAGACAATTTAGAGATTGGAAAAAAGGCGGGCATGGGACAGTCAATCTGAGAAAGGCCATAAAGGAGAGCTGTGATACATATTTTTATGATGGAAGCTTAAAAGTTGGAATTGACAGAATTACCCCTGTTCTTGAAAGACTTGGTTTTGGGAACAAGACTGGAATAGACCTTCCGAACGAATTTATAGGTATAGTTCCAGGCAAAGTTTGGAAGATGAATAAGTACAATAAGCCTTGGTATCAAGGTGAAACTCTTATTACTGCAATAGGACAAGGGTATTTTTTGGTAACTCCTATACAAATGGCAAGGTATACTGCACTTTTGGCTACAGGCTATGGGGTAACCCCGCATCTTATAGAAAGTGTGAATAATATGAAAGTAGATTATGGGAAAAATACTAAAATATTTAATAGAAGAGACAAAGGCTATCTCAAAAAAATAAGAGAAGCTATGTATGAAGTTGCAAATGTCGTACATGGAACAGCATTTTATCATATCCATACAAAAGTAAAAATAGCAGCTAAAACAGGAACAGCACAGGTTGTTGGCATTCCCCAAAATGAAAAGAAGAGGATGAAGGAACATGAGCTGGAATATTTTAAAAGATCCCATGCATGGCTTACAACTTATGGTCCATACAAGAACCCTAAATTTGTAGTTACAGCTTTGGTGGAACACGGCGGACATGGTGGATCCGCTGCTGGAGAGATAATTTCTAAAATATATGATAAGTTGGTAGAATTAAAATATATAAAACTTAAGAGTAAGATTAAAAAGCACTAATCGAATGACCAATAAGTAACAATATTATACTCAGCAATACAATACCAGCTGATTTGTTATAAAGTTTATTTGCAGTTATAAAAACTAATATAAGTGATGATGCTCCAACGCATAAAACATCAAAACCATTTTTTACTAAATCTATATTTAATGGATTAACCAGGGCAGCTGCTCCTAATACTATGGCAAAATTAGCTACATTGCTTCCGATTATATTTCCTATTGCCATATCAACATTTTTCTTTTTAACTGCTATTATGCTCACAACTAATTCTGGTAAGCTTGTGCCAAATGCTATAAGTAAAAGTGCTATAACCCACTCACTTATTCCAAGATTTCGAGCTATCTGTGATGCACTTTCTATTGTGAAATTTGCTCCAAGAATTACAAAAATAAAGCCCATAGATAAAAATAAAATAGTTTTTCCCCATGCAAATTTTTCTTTTAGTAATTCAACATCAATCACATTTTTAATAGATTTTGAATCTTTTCCTAGAAAAATTAGATAAGCCACCATTAAAAGCAGCAGAATAAAACCATCAAATCTACTGATTACTCCATCATAAGACATCAACAAAAATAGTATAGGAGGAATAATAATCCAAGCACTGTCATTTTTAAATATATCTCTAGCAGGGTTTAAATTTTTTGCTAACAAAAATATAATTCCAAGGACTAAGGATATATTAAAAATTACACTTCCTAAAACATTTGCTACAGCCATATCAGATTTGCCTTGAAAACTAGCAGTTACTGAAGCAGCCATCTCTGGCAGACTGGTTCCTACTGCGATAAGTGTGGCACCGATAACAAATGGAGATATATCAAAATGCAATGCTATTTTTTCAGATTCCACTACAATATGATTTGCTCCATATACTAGAGCTGCCATAGATATTATAAAAATTATGTATTCCACTTTATTCCCTTATCCTTCTATTCTTACTATCAAGCTTTTTGGCAAATTGAATTCTTTGATTATTTCTTCTTCTTTTCCTCTCATTTCGCCCTTATCACTTTCATGATCATACCCCAAAAGATGTAAAAGACCGTGTGTGAACAAAAGAGCTACTTCTTCTTCTTGTGTATGAGAGAGCTCATTTGATATTTTTAAAACTCTATTTTTATTGATAACAATGCTTCCAAGAGGTGTGTGTTCCATCTGTTCAAGTGGAAAGCTGAGTACATCAGTGCTCGCATTAATACCTCTTGATTTTGTATTTAAATCTTTCATCTCGTTTTCACTGACAATTAAAAGTTCAATATCTTTAGCAGAAAATTTTTCGCTTATAGCACTTAGTAACTCATGGTTAATTCTACATGTTGTGTCATTTTCAATATAAATCATAAAAATAAACTCTCCATATCTATTTTTTTTGTTGTAAATAACTCTTCATAATCCTTTTTTTCTCCAAAAATCAAGGCATAGCGAAAACTCTTGTTTAAATGAGATTTTAAATCATCTTTTCCTACAAAAAAATAACTGTTGTTAAAATGTGAAAAACAGTTAGTGTATCTCTTTGGTATGCAAATTATAAAATCTTTCGAAAAGTATTTTAAATGTTTAATTTCAGAATCTATAAAATCCATATTATTTTCAAATATAATGACTTTTGAACTTTGTCCGAAATCTTTTTTATTTAATTTAAAATCTATAAATATCGGTGAAAAATGCTCTTCCATAGAAATATTGTGAACATCAAAAGGTATCTTTTTTTTAGTCAAATATTGAATCACCATACATAATTTCTGGACAAAAATATTTGGAATTTTAATATCATAGTAAAATTTATCTTTACATGTGAAGGAAGAAAAAAAAGGACTTTTAGGGGTAAAGAATTGTATATTAAAACACTCTTCTAAAGTTTTACAAGAGGGGTCTATGCTGTGAGCCAGTCTTTTATCACTACAAGTATATCTAATATTTTCACCAGATTTTTTTATTATAACCAGCGTTTGATATACATCTGTTGGTAATTTTTGAAACTCTTTATTTTTTGTAATGATATGCATTATCTCTTGTGCATCATCATCTAGACATATAATCTCACTATTTTTTTTACTAAATTCATACCTGGAGAGTTTAATGCAAGCAAGTCTTAGTGAATCAACTTCAATCCAGGCTACTTCATTATCTAATATATTTGTAATTTTTTCGGATATTATTGCATAAGCACCTTTTTCTATAGCACATTTCTGGTTTTCAAAGGAGCTCTTTATATCAAAAAACAGATCACCTCTTTCAACTTTTAAAGGATCCATTTTTATTGAATTTATTTGATCAACTGATGGAAAATTTTGTAAAATCCCATCAGTTATTCTAGTGATATTTTCTATTTTCATCCAATAGATGAACCACTTAGTTTTGAATTCTCAGGTCTGATTAGAGATAACCCATCTTTATCTTTTGCAGCTAATAACATTCCCTCACTCAATAACCCCATAATTTTTGCTGGTTTTAAGTTTGATACCACACAGATTTGAGTATTTACCAAGCTATCTGGTGTATAAAATTCTTTTATACCAGCCACTATTTGTCTAGGTTTTTCTTCACCAAGATCTACTTGTAGTTTTAAAAGTTTTTTACTCTGAGGAATTTCCACTGCTTCTAAAATAGTTCCAACTTTAAGTTTTGTTTGGAAAAATTGATCTATTGTGATTAGAGAATCTTCTGTTTTATCTTCTTTGTCTTCAATTTTTACACTAGGTTCTGGAGTACTTAGCAGTTCAAGCTCGACTTTTGGAAAAAGTGGAGGAACTTTTTCTATTACAAAATCATCTAATAGATTATTATTTTGTATAAAATTTATATATGCCAAATTATCGATTTTAAAATTTAGTGCATGAGCTATTTTTTCTGTAGTTCTTGGCATCACAGGATGCAAGAGAAGTGAAACTTTAGCTAATATATTTGCTACCATAGCAACTGTGGCAAGGGCGTATTCTTCATTTCCCTCTTTCATCTTTACCCAAGGTTCATAAATCGTTATCGATTGATTTGCAATTGTTAAAGCTCTCCATAATTCTTCTAAAAATCTATTTGTTTGTAAGTCATTTAAATTAACTTCTGCGATTTTTAAATGCTCTAACACAGCACGAATTTCTTTTTCGTGATATTTGAATACATTTTTAGAACTTACCTTAAAATTACTATATTTTCCACTCATGCCTATGATTCTATTTAGCAAATTTCCAAGTTCATTGCTTAGGTCTGAATTAATTCTATCTATTAACGCCTTTTGTGAAAAATCTCCATCTTGCCCAAATGGAACTTCTCTTAACAAAAAGTATCTAAAGTTTTCAAGTCCGTAAGCATCTGCTATTTCTCTTGGATCCACTACATTGCCTTTAGATTTACTCATCTTTTCGCCATTTCTAGTCCACCAACCGTGAGCCGCCACATGTTTAGGCAGTGGAAGATTTAGACTCATCAAAAAAGCTGGCCAATAAATCGCATGAAAACGCAAAATATCTTTTCCTACTAACTGAATTGTAGCAGGCCAAAATTTCATATTTTTTTCATCACCTCCATATCCTAGAGCAGTGATATAATTCAATAAAGCATCAAGCCAAACATACATAACATGACGAGGATCATTCATCTCTTGTGGTAATTTTACACCCCAATCAAAACTAGTTCTAGTGATAGATAAGTCTCTTAACCCCTGTTTGACAAAACTGATAACTTCGCTTTTCTTGCCCTTTGGTAAAACACATTTTTCATCATCTTCATACCATTTTAAAAGTTTTTCCTGATAATCGGAGAGTTTAAAAAAGTAACTCTCTTCTTTTACTATTCTTGTCTCTTTTCCACAATCCGGACACAAGTTTTCATCTATCAATTGAGTATCTGTAAAAAATGTTTCACAATTTACACAGTAGTGACCCTCGTATTCGCCTTTGTATATATCTCCACTATCAAACATAGTTTTAAAAGCTTTTTGTACGCCAATTTTATGATCCTTATCCGTGGTTCTTATAAATTTATCATAGCTAATTTCAAATTCATCCCAAAGGTTTTTAAATTTTCCACTTATTTCATCCGCATAATCTTGAGGAGTTCTTCCTCGCTTCTTTGCAGCTTCTTCAATCTTTTGACCATGCTCATCAGTTCCTGTTAGAAAAAATGTTTCATAACCTTTTAATCTATAATATCTTGCCATTGTATCGGCTATGATTGTAGTATATGCATGCCCTATATGTGGAACATCATTTACATAATATATGGGTGTTGTGACAAATGCTTTTTTATTCATATTTTCTCCTATTTAAAGATTTTACATCTTTAAAATTCCTCTCAAAAAACTTCTATAAAATCAAGAGGAACATAATTTATTTTTAAAATTCAAACCCACCGCTTTGTCCTTTGGACATACTGTTGTAAACTGCAGTTATATAAGTTTTTCTAATCTCACAATCAAATAATTTTTCACAATCAAAACAGCTACTAAAGTTCAGGTTTTTTTGGCATTCTTTTAGCTTTTGTGTTGCTTCAACTAGATTTTGTTTGTATTTATCATGGTCTTTATTCATTGTATTTCAAAACTATTTTTATCTCTTCTTTTGATCCAAAATAACAGGGTGTCGTATCATGTGGATGAGAAGGAGTTAGGTCTAGTAATCTTGTTTTTCCGTTCGTTGCCATTCCACCCGCTTTTTCATATATAAAAGCAAAAGGAAATACTTCAAATATCATTCTGAGTTTGCCTTTTGGTTGGTCAATTGTACTAGGATAAGAAAAGAGTCCGCCACCCTTTAAGAGTATTTGATGCAAATCAGGAACCATGCCACCGGAATATCTCAGCCTGTGCCCAAGTGAAAAAATTTCTTCAATCATATTTTTATGCTTTTGTGACCAATTACTTTGTGTGCCGCCAGTGGCATTAACAGCCCCACCTTCGTTCAATTCTATACTTTTTATAAATGCAAATTCGCCATTGGCATCTAGTTGATACATTCCAACATCTTCATACGCAGTAATCATTTGTGTCACAGGCCCATAAATGACATAGACAGCAGCAATCAAATGATCTCCGGTATATCCACCCTTATAGATACCAAAAATTGATCCAACACTAAAATTTACATCCAAAAGGCTGGAGCCATCAAGTGGATCATAACCTACAAGATATTTCCCTTTTTCATATATCAGCGTTTTATCTTCTTTCTCTTCGCTTATAATCTCTTTCACGCTGCTTATTTTTCTAAATTCTTCTTCTATAACCAAATCGCTTTTTATATCAATTTTAAGTTGAGTATCACCTGTAGCATTGATATTTGTTGAGTAACCTGTATCCTCGTTTTCTATAAGCCATTTTATTCTTACAGCTGATTTTTTTATAGCGTCAAAAATTTCTACCATTGTAAATCCTTAGGAACATGTTTATCTTACTTTCTCGGCATTTTCCAATACCCACTCAATTATAGAATTCGTGTCATTTAGATCTAATACTTCGATATCTTTTGGAATATTATATTTGCTAATATCAACGCTATCATCAATTGCTATGGCATTAGAATATTCAAAATAACTCTCATCAATCTTATCTCTAAAAATAGAAAGTCTTGGCAATGGCAAAGTTTTTAATCCCTCAACCATTAATAAGTCAAACTCACCAATAGTTCTAATTATTTCACCTAAATCTTTTCTTCTTTGAGAAAAATAAGTAGTCCTTGTAGGAGATACTACTAGAACTTCAGCACCAGTTTGTGCAAATTTCCAACTATCTTTCCATTTTTGGTCGAACGATGCCTTGTCTCCAGGATCGTGCTTTACTATTGCTACTTGATATATATCCTTTAATGCCTCTGAGATTTTAACTATTAAAGAAGTTTTGCCACTGTTTGAAGGACCGCTAAAAGCGATTGCTAAGTATTTCATTTTTCACCTATGTTTATAATATTGTGGGATTATATCCAAAATTTGTTTAGCTTTTAATGAGTTTATTACATAAAAAAACTTATAATTCATAAAAATTTGTTTTGGAGTTTTTATGAGATATATTTTTATGATATTTTTTTCTATATTTTTTCTTGTAGGCTGTTCATATAAACATAGTGATTTGTATGTGGGTATTAAAAAAACAACAGAGCAAGGTGTGGCAAATACTAAAAAAGCTGAAATATTTAAAGATGGTAAAATAATAATTTTTGCAACTATTACTTATTTAAATTCTCTTCAAGATAAACAAATTGTAGATAAAAATTTAGAACAATTTGTGCTTGGTATTCATTATGTCAATTTCGGCACAGGTGAAGTTAAAAAAGATTTAAAAACAAAAGATATATTGTTCAAAATAGATGGTAAAGCAGGGGTAAGCGTTAAGAAATTAGATCCAAAAAGCCCCATCTTAGATGTTATTCCAGCGTCAAATCCTTGGAGTCAGTACTTTTTAGTGCAAACTCCAAAGATAGACAAAAATTTAGTAAAATTTAGTTTTGAAATTTATCCGTATAAGGAAATTTCATTAAATTTTGAGAAAGATTATTGAGTGAGATTTTTTCGCCTAATAATTGCATATATATAATATAATTCGCCAGTACTTTTTTGCCATATTTTCTACTTTCACCATAGCTTATAAGTTCCATACTAAGATATGGCTCATACTTTCCTTTTTGAAAAAAGTTACCGGATTTTAAAAGCTTTTTCACATATCCAATTCCACCATTATAAGCATAAGCAATAAACAGAGGATTATATAAGTACTTACTTAAATAATCCAGGTGAATATTTGCAAAATTGTAAGCAACTTTTGGTTCAAACATCTCATCTATATCAAAATTTTTAATTTTTTCATCTTTTGCGACGGCTTTCGCTAAAAATGGCATAAACTGCATCATGCCAAGTGCATACGAAGTAGAGATTGAAGCTGGGATAAAACGACTCTCTTGGCGTGCGAGTGAAAGAATCAAAGCTATTCTTTTTTCATCATATTTTTGCAGCAAACTATAAAAAGGCATAGGAAAGTAACTATTTTTGTATCCATCAGCTCTCTCTTTTAAAAATGTATATTGACCTATTGTATTTTTATGTTTGAATTTTTTTGCAATATCTTCTAATTTTGTAGAATTTTTATCTTTAATATTCTTTAGAAGTTTTGTCCATAAAAAAGGATTTTTTATATTGTAGTTAAGGTTTTTAGCTTTTATCTGAGGAGATTTTATATTTCTAAATTTACTTGATTTTTGCTCGTGTGCATAAATTGTATAAATATTTATATCAAAACTCGTCATAAGCTCATTTATGTATTTTTCATCTTTAGTAACTAAATATTTCCAAAATAAAATTTTATCTTTATCAAATCTATAATATGCCTTTTTATAAGCCTTATCAAACAAAGACAATGCTAAATTATTTTTATCAAAC
>CAZYTB010000024.1:0-25024 GCA_964650375.1 uncultured Campylobacterales bacterium
TCATCAGCGAAATGATTTGATTTGATGTTTTTGTATCAAGATTTGCTGTTGGCTCATCGGCAAATACAATTTTAGGGTTTGTTACTAATGCTCTAGCTATCGCTACACGCTATCTTTGGCCACCTGAGAGCTGATCTGGAAACTTATCTTTTTGATCTAGCATATCTACATCTACAAGTAGTTTCATTATTCGCTTAATCCTCTCTTCTTTTGGTAAGTTTTGAATCATGATAAGAGGATATTCTATATTTTCATAAACGCTAAGAACAGGAATAAGGTTGAAACTTTGGAAAATAAAGCCTATATTTTCCCCTCTAAAATTTGCTAACGCGGTTGTATTTAATCCGGTGACATCTACTCCATCAATCACAACTCTACCCTTTGTAGGCTTATCTAAACAACCTAACAGATTAAGAACTGTACTTTTACCGCTTCCGCTAGGTCCTACAATCGCAATAAACTCACCATAATTAATACTTAAATTTAAATCTTCGATGACAGTTAGGTCAATTTCTCGCATCTTGTAAACCTTAGTTACATGTTCACTTGTAATCATATCCAACCTCTCTTCATAAATTTATCTATTTTGTTTTATAAATTATGATATATCATTGTTAGCTCATCGTTAAGATAAAAATAGCTCCTTTTGGATTAGATTCAACTTTTATTTCTATATTCATAGATTTTGCTAGCCGTTTGACTATATCTAAACCTATGCCGCTACTATGCTTACCACTGTATGAACGCTCAAAAATCTTTTCCGGTTCTTCTATACCATTACCACTATCTTCTATATAGAGTGCATTTTCCTTTGTATAGATTTTTATAAAACCATTTTTTGAGTTGTATTTGCAGGCATTTGAGATTATATTTTGAAGAATTTGTTTCATAGCATGTGGATTTATTTTCGCTTCAAGCGAAGAGCAAGCAATTTGAAAATTTAGATGCGGATAGATTTGTTCTTGAATTTGCACTATTTCTTGGACTATTTTGCACACATTGGTTTTTTGTATTTGAAAAGTCTTTTCTTGTAGAAGTGTAGTTAAATTTTCATGCAACTCAGAGATAGTATTTACACTTTTATTTAATCTCAGTAGAGCCTTATTGCCTTTAAAATTTGGATTTTTTTCTAATAATTTCATATTTAGCTTAATAGAAGTTACGGGAGTATTTAAGTCATGTATTAAATCTTTTGCAAACTTATCAAGTGTTGAAACACTTTTCTCAAGTGGCTTTAGTGCATTTTTTGCTAAACGATAACTAAGCAAAAAAAACAATATTAGTAACATTAGCTGTGCAAAGATGATCTTCAATTCTAATTCGAACATTTTTTTATCAAAACCATTTTTTGACTTAAAAACTTCCAAGTAGTTTCCAAATCTATTCATAGGCATATACTTTATAAACTCATTTTTAGTGATAGTAAAATTCCTGATATCTATATGTTCACTGTTTTTATTTATAAAAATATGTCGATATTCCTTACCATACTCATTTAAGCTATTTTTCATTTTTATATGTCTTGCATATTCTATCATTGAAAATTCTTCTGCTTTTAAAAATTGATTTTTCATTTGAATAAAATAGAAAAATCCAGCTGTCAATATCAAAATAGCCACACTTAAAAAGTAGATAAGAAAAAATTTTAAAAAAGCTTTTTTTTCATGATGAGCCAAGACGGTATCCTATGCCTTTTATTGTGACTATTGGCAAGCCAATATTGCGAAGTTTGTTTATATGAACTCTTAAAGCTCCCTCACTCATCTCTTTGCCTTCATTTAATGCATCTAGTAAATGTTCTTTTAAAAGTGTTTTATTTAGGTTTTGAAATAAAAGTCTTGTGATATGCAATTCATAAGGAGGAAGAGCTATGAAAACTGCACCATTATAAAGTTCATCTTTTTCAATGACAAAGCGAAAATTTTCTACTTTTATTTCATTTGCATAAGTATGATATTGTTTTTTAAGAAGCGCTCTTATGCGGATTAAAAGCTCATCAAAATCAAAAGGTTTTTTTATATAATCATCTGCCCCCATATCAAAACCCTGTGACAAAGATGCTACATCTGTGAGTGCCGTTATAAATATGGCAGGTGTCATATCTCCGCTGTCTCTTAAGCTTTTAAGAAGCTCAAAGCCATTTATGAAAGGCACATTAACATCTAACAATAAAAGATCAAACCGTTTTAAAGATGTTGCATCAAGAGCCATTTCTCCATCACTTACATGTGTGATTTCAAAATCTTCACTTTCTAACAATTCAATTAATGTTTCAGATAAGACATCATCATCTTCTAATAATAGTATTTTTGACATGTGTAAAGTATATAAAAAAGTATGTTAACTTATCGTTAAGAGATTTTTAATTACTTGTATTTTTCAACCCTATACACTAAAATATCTGGATGCAACTCTAAGCAATTTGATGAGAGCCCTGCTTTTTGACAAAGATGTGCAAAAAATAACTCAAATGTTGGCAATTGCTCCCAAACTTGTGGTAAAAAAGTTGCTTGATTTGCACCTGCTTTTAGTACTATTCCATCAATTCCTTTGTTTACTTTGTTTTTTAAATCTTCAGTACTTTTATATTCAAGAGGCTCTGGTTTTGATAGGATTGAAACTTCTACCTCTGCATGTTCAAATTCTTCCTTTGTTAAAGGTTGAAAACGAGGGTCATTTAACGCGGCACTTCTTGCATTGTATATGATATCCTCATAAAGTTTTCTATGCGCCACTAATGAGCCGATACATCCTCTAAGATTTCCGTCTAAATTTAAAGTTACAAAAACAGCACCCTCTTCCTCTAACCATGGATTTTGTTTAAGCATCTGGTTTAAATCAGTACTCTGCTTAGCACCAACTGCTTCAGCGATGGCAGCTCTTGCTAAAGTTAAAACTACATCTTTCATAATTTCCTCCCGTATTGTCTATATTTTACCGAAATATTGATATAATTTTTGCATGAATAAAAAAACTCTAATCAATATTGCCTTATTTTCTGAGGCAAAGCCTATTATCGAATACTTTAAAATGCAATGTTTACAAAAAAAACCATATAGAATTTATGGGAAAAGTAACTTGATTGTACTAGTTGGCGGAATGGGCAAAAAAAATTCTTTACATGTAGAGGATATTTTCAAAAGTTATGATATAAAAAGAGCTATAAATATTGGAATTGCCGGATGTAAAAATGAAGAAATTGAGATAGGCTCTCTGTTTTGTACAAATCGACAATTAGATGATGTAGATTTTGCTACACTTTCTTCTGCTAGTGAACCACTGGGTAACAAGGATATGCTAAACACAACATTAGTAGATATGGAAGCTTGGAGCTTCTTACATGTAAGCAAAAAATATTTGAAGCCAAAAGATATTTTTGTTTTCAAGATAGTTTCAGATTATTTGGATAAAACTATTCCTAAAAAAGAATTTGTAGAAAAAATTATAAAAAATAGTATAAAAAGATTGGAAAAGTATATTGAAAAATGATTATAATGAAAAATTTAAAAAAAATATTGGAAATACATATTTTCTAAAACTAGACAAAAAAACACAAGATTTTATGAAAGACAAGGCTTTTATTTATAGATTTTCTTTTCAAGAATTAAAGCAACTGATTGACATGAGTATTGATTTTAATATGTGGCATGAAAAAAGAGTTTATGAAATCTGGCTAGATCTGGAGGATCGAAAAAAAACTTTTCTACATGTAAAGAAACTCTGGGAAGGTTTAAAAAATAGACCAAAGAGTTATGCAAATTTTTCAAAAGAAGCTCCTTATAATTATTCTAGAAAGATAAGTTTTATAGAAAAAAACAAAAAAGAATTAGGGCTAGGGAACTGTCCTGTTGCTTCACCAAAAACTAGATGTTGTAATCTTTTGACACTTGATGCGGTTGAGAGTTGTGGATTTGATTGTTCTTATTGCTCAATTCAATCTTTTTATAATGAAAATAAAATAGGCTTTGATAAAAACTTTGCACAAAAATTAAAAAATCTCAAACTCGACCCAAATAAAAACTATCATATAGGAACTGGTCAGAGTTCAGACTCACTTCTTTGGGGAAACAAAGCGGGCATCATGGATGCTCTTTTTGAATTTGCTAGAATTAATCCAAATGTCATACTTGAATTTAAAAGTAAATCGGACAATATAAAATATCTACTGGAAAACGATGTGCCTAAAAATATACTGTGTACTTGGTCTATAAATACTCCAACTATTATCGAAAATGAAGAGCATTTAAGCGCAACGCTTGAGCAAAGAATAAAAAGTGCTAGAGCGTTGGCCGATAAGGGAGTTCTTGTTGGATTTCACTTTCACCCGATAGTTGAATATGCAAATTATTTGTCAGAATATCAAGAAACAATCAAACAGATAGTTTCAAAGTTTTCGTCCGAAGAAGTAGCACTTGTATCTTTTGGTACTTTAACTTTTATAAAACCTGTGATTAAAAAACTACGAAATAGAGATTTTAAGAGTAAGATTTTACAGATGCCTTTGATAGATGCTAGCGGAAAATTCTCTTATCCTCTTGAAACAAAAGAAGAAATGTTTAAAAATGCTTACAATGCTTTCAAACCATGGCATAATAAGGTATATTTTTATCTATGCATGGAAGATCAGAGTTTATGGAAAAAAGTTTTTGGATATGAGTATAATTCAAACGATGAAATGGAAAAAGACATGGTAAATTCTTACAAAAGCAAGGTAGAGGCAGTAAAATGAATAACTCTTGCCAAAGGCAAAGCTTTAGTGCAAGGAATTTTTGCTGGGCTTTGCTCTGTAAAAAGGAAACAGTAAAATGAATAACTCTTGCCAAAGGCAAAGCTTTAGTGCAAGGAATTTTTGCTGGGCTTTGCTCAGTAAAAAGGAAACAGTAAAATGAAAGTCGCATTAGTAACGGGCTCTAGTAGTGGAATTGGTGAAGCAATTTGCAGTGAATTGCGAAAAAATGGATATAAGGTTTTTGGCATAAGTAGAAAAAATGGTGAAATTATTTGTGATTTGCAAGATGCTAAACTTTTGGAGAAAAAAATAAAAGAGCTTTTAAAAACTACGGATATTGATTTGCTTGTAAATTGTGCTGGTATTGGGTTGTTTCAACCTCATGAAGAAATCTCTTTAGAAAAAATTAATGAACTTATAGATATAAATTTAAAAGCTCCCATAATTCTTACAAATCTAACTCTTAGGAGTTTGAAAAAAACAAAAGGTCACATCATAAATATCTCTTCTATAGAAGCCACGAAACATTCAAAATTTTCAGCTCTCTATACTGCCACAAAAAGTGGCCTTAGAGATTTTAGTTTATCTTTATTTGAGGAATTAAGAAAAGCAGAAGTTAAAGTGACAAACATAAATCCAGACATTACAAAAACAGCTTTTTTTGATAATCTGCAATTTGAGCCATCAAGTGAGCCAGAAACTTACTTAAATCCACAAGGCATAGCTCAAAGTGTATTACAGATAATCAACTCACCTTTTGTAGTAACTGATATAAGCATAAGAGCTCAAAAATTTGCTATAAAGAAAAAATAGTTATTTTTTACTGCACCTTATAAATTTATTGACCTCTTTAGTATTATTTATAATATAAAAATCAATAAAAGCTTTTTTCAATCCTGCAGAATCTCCATCGCTTCCGTATAAAAAAACTTTCATTGATATGTAAAAATCTTTATAATTTAATTGCACATATTCTGGTATCATATAGTAGCCATAAGCATCTCCGTCCCATTTTGCCCATAAGTTTTCCATGTCACTATTTAGATTATTTGCTATATCTTCTATAGGGTCTTGATATAGTGTGTTTTGAGCTAATTCCAGCTCGTCAACTTTTCCATTTTTGTTCACATGTAGCTTCCAAACTCCATCTTTTATTGGGTAGTAATTATCTTTTTGCTTGAGAAAAAATCCATCCCTTAGATAGTAAATCTCGCCTTGCAAATTATAAGCGTGGAAGTCTTTGTTGAAATTTTTTACATCTTTGCCAAAATAAATATCAAGCTTATTATCTGCTATTTCTCCAAAATGCTCTGGGGCTGTGATAAAGTTTTCATTATTATACTGATCTGCACAGTTGTTTGCAAAAAGTGAAAATGATACTAAAAATAAAAGATAAAAAATTTTCATGTACACCTTAAAAAATCTTATTTATTTGCTTTTCAAATTGCAATGGATTTACAGCATAAGAATATACCCTTATGCCAAAGTGTAAATGAGGTCCGTTTACTCTTCCACTTTTTCCGCTTAATCCTACGATTTGATTTTGTTTTATCTTATCACCGACATGCACTAAAATCTTGCTTAAATGATAATAGCAGCTATAAAGCCCCTCACCATGGTCAATCACAACAGAGCCTCCGGCATAGTAACGCTTTTTTGCGATAACTACAACTCCATCGTTTGCAGCTTTTATCTTTGTGCCTATTTTTGCTCTAAAATCAACTCCTGAGTGAAAACTTTTGAGAGTTCCGTTGAACATTCTTGCTATTCCATAAGGGCTTGTCTCAAAAGAATGCAAAGGAAGAACGAAAGGCTTATCCCAATATCTTTTTGGCGTAAATGTTGCATATATTTTTTTGGCTTCTTTATATTCTTTATATATTTTGTTCAGTTCTTTTTTATTTGGTTTTACTTTTGACTCATCTACCTTTATGTTCTCGCTCTTATAGTTTCCTTTTTTTACATGTAGAAGTATTTTTTTTCCATTCAATATTAAATATTCATTTCCAATTTTACTTTTGTAAGATATGGGAATAAGAGCATATTTTTTGTTTTTTTCTATTGGATTTTGAAGTATCGGAATTTTTTTGCCATTCAAATACAGGGTTGCATTTTTATCTAACTGGATAAGAACAACTTCTCCATTTATTATTTGTATCGCATATAGAGACAAAGATAAAAAAATTAATATTAGTATTTTTTTCAAGCTCTACTCTTTTTTATGATTCCATAAGCTTCATTTATCTCTTGAAGTTTTTGAGTAGCTTTTTCTATGATAGATTGCTCCGCTCCTTTTCCCATCAATAAATCTGGATGATTTTCTCGAACTAATTTTTTGTATTTCGTTTTTATGGTGCTCATATCATCACTCTTATCTGCGCCTAAGATTTCATAGGCTTTTTCTGCAGAATTGACTTGTTGATTATATTTATTGGCATAAAAATTTCTTAATTTGGCTATTAAGCTTTCAAAATCTGACTTTCTTATCTCTAAAGCATCTGTTATGTCTTCACATATCATACGCTCTTCATTTGTAAATTCATTGTCAATATAAGCCAGATTTAGAAGATACTCAACCGTAGCGAGTCTTTTTCCATAATCTCTTTTTGTTAATTGTAAATACTTCCTTGCAATATCAAGCGTATTATCAAATGTCCCCAACTCTTTTTTATATATAGCTTTTAATTTTTCCCGAACTTCACTTTGATTTTCAAAAACAGATGAAAGTTGAGTAAAAGTATTGCTTAGTAACTGGGCTTCTAACTCACAAACTCTTCCATCCGCCTTTGCTACTTTTGCCATCAAAGCCACAATTAACCCAGCTTCATGATCTTCCAAATTGCCATTAAATCTTTGTTTTGTATCTACTCTTATATTATAACCATCACTTTTATAATTTCTCGTAAGCATATAAAATATAAATATAACAATTACAAATAGTATAAATTTCATTTTACTGTCTCCTTTATTAGGAGCAAAGCTCCTGATAAATTCCTCGAACTTTTGCACGAAGTAAAAACTTCTGTAATATTCATTTAACTGTCTCCTTTAAATTGCAAAGCCTGTGTAATATTCAATTTGTTCTTTTTTGAGTATTCTCATGAAGTTTGTACTACCCTCAGTCCCAGTTGGAAAACCAGCAGTGACTATATAAGTGCAATTTTTATTTATTATTTTGTCTTTCAGTGCATTATTCAACATGTTTGCTAACATTAGGTTTAGATTGTTCTCCTCGACTCGCATAATAGGCTCGATTCCCCAAACTAAAGTTAATGCTCTTGCTACTTTTTCATGATGGGTTACCGCTAAAATATCATTTTTAATTCTGTATCTTGCTAGTTTTTTAGCAGATTTTCCAGAATTTGTGATAGATATGATAGCATCAACTTTCAATTGGTCTGCTAATTTTGCGGTTGAAGAAGAGATAATATCTGTTTCATCTAAAAATTCATATCTATCAAATGTATTGTATGGATATATTTCTTCTGTTGCTTTTATTGTGTTTGACATAACTTGGACAACATTCACAGGGTCTTTTCCGACTGCAGTCTCTTCTGAGAGCATAACGGCATCTGTTCCATCCAAAACTGCATTTGCTACATCACTTATCTCTGCTCTTGTAGCCATTTCATTTTGAGCCATTGAGAGAAGCATTTGTGTAGCAGTGATAACAGGTTTTGAGGCTGCATTTGCTTTTCTTATAATCCTTTTTTGTATGCTTGGAACATTATAATAAGGCACTTCTATACCTAAGTCACCACGAGCTACCATCACACCATCACTTGCTTTTAAAATTTCATCAATATTTTCAACTGCATCAAATTTTTCAATTTTAGCAATTATTTGTGAGTCTGAACCAAAATCTGTTAACAACTTTTTTACTTGTAAGATATCTTTTGCGCTTTGAACAAAAGAAATTGCTACGAAATCAACTCCATTTTGTGCACCCCAGAGTAAATCTTTTTCATCTTTTGGAGTTATCACATTTATATTTAGTACTGTATTTGGAAAATTTACACCTTTGTTTGATGAAAGCACACCGCTATTTTCTACTAGGGTTACAACGCTTTTGCCAATTTCTATAACTTTGACTTTTATACTTCCATCATATAAATATATATATTCATCCACTTTTAATATGTCTAAAATATCTGGCTGGTTTATACAAAGCTTGTACTCATTCTCACCTATTTGACTACCAATTATACTCTCTCTTACAAAGATAATTTTATCATTGACTTTTAAGTAAAAATTTTCATTTAGATTTCCTACTCTTACTTTTGGACCACAGATATCTTGTAAAATCCCAACTCTTTTTTTTGCTTTTTTTTCTGCAATTTTTATATTTTTTAAAATATTTGAATGATATTCGTGAGTTCCGTGGCTAAAGTTTAGTCTAAAAACATTTACACCTGCGTTTATCAAACCTTCTAGGATTTCTGCACTGTCACTCGCGGGTCCTACGGTTGCTAAAATTTTTGTTTTCTTTTTCATAAGTAATTTCCCTTTGTATCTAAGGTGAAATTATATCATTTAGTTTATTACAATATGATAACAAGTATGATTAAAATGAGAGCATTATGTAGTTTTTAGCGGGTCAAGCTGAGTCAACCCGCTTTTTATATTATTCGACTTCGAGTTGTTCTACATCATAAAGTATATCGTCCCAAGGATGTCTGTACATTGGCATATTTAATCTTTTTTCATCTAAAATATGACCTATAAAACCTATACATCTTCCTAAAATAAAAAATGCATTTAGAGCACCTGCCTCGATAAATGTATTTATCTCAACATCATCATATCCAAGCTCTCTCCACATGTCAACCATAAGCACGCCTATAGTTCCATCAACATTTAGGATTAGATTATCTTTTTTAGAAGTTGTCTCTTTTTCTACTTCAAGAGCATAATTTAAAACAGGACTTGAAGGGAAATTCTCAGCTACAAACTTTTTAAGACTTGTGATTCTCAAATCTGGATTTCTAACAGATTTTATTCTATGTCCGATTCCTGGAATCGGGATACCTTGTTTTTTCATATATACAAGAAATTCTTTTGGACTTAGGTTATTGTCATGTCCATATTTAAAATATTTTGCAGCATTATCTATGGCTCCACCAAATCTTGGCCCGATTGTCAAAAGTCCTGCTATAAGTGAACTAACAACATCTTTTCCAGCTCTCGCTGTTACTTTTGCATTATGTGCACCACTTACTGCCGGGCCATGGTCTGCCACAGTTTTTAAGACAGTTTCTATAAAATCTACTGCCCATCTTGGATACCTTTTTTTAAACCATAGAATACTCATAACATCACCGAGCGTATATCCTGTATCCGGAGTTGCCACTTTTGATATAGGTATGCCGCAATATGTTGCTTCTTCTCCTCTATCATCACTAATAGTACAGATAAAATTTCTAGCTTTTCTAGCTTTTGGAATTTCTCTAACAATTGGTTCTTCTATCTCTTTTATAGTTCCATTTGCTACTAATTCTACATAAACTTTATGAATTGTTGCTGGAATATCATTAAATGATGACGGCACATAAATACCAGCTTCAGCCATAGCTATATTTTTAGCTTCTGCAGTTTCTCGTTCAGCATTTGCACTAGCTCCTGCATGTCCAAACTGTACTCCACTTTCAAAATATTTAGCAATAGTTCCTATGCACCAAGCAATCATCGGTTTTTTGATTTTTCCACTTTTTACAGCTTCGATTACTTTATACTCTTCATCTCCACCAACTTCACCAAGAAGTACCATATATTTTACATCTGGATTACTTTCCATTCTTAAAAGATTGTCAATAAAAACAGAGCCCACAAATCTATCTCCACCGATGGCTATACCCTCAGCAATTCCATCTGCATTTAGTGAGATAATATTTGACATTTCATTAAATAATCCGCCACTTCTTGTAACAAGTCCACAACTTCCACACCTATTGAGTCTGGAATTTATAATATTCTCAATTGTACCACCGATATTTGCTATCTTAAAAGCACCAGGCGCAATAGCTCCAACTGTAGCAGGTCCTACGACGGTAACACCTTTATCTCTAGCGGCTTGATTCATCCGTCTTGCTCTTCGTTCAGGAATGCCCTCAGCAGTCACCATGATCGTCTTAAATTGTCCTGGTAATTCAATCGCTTCCATGACTACATCATATGCTGTTCTGAATGAGCCAAAGTTTAGTAGAACATCCGCATTTGGAAAAGCACTTGCAGCCTCTGGAGTGCTCCTGTAAATAGGAATCATTATCTCATCACCGCCATAAAAGAATTTATCAAATTTGGCAGTACTTGTTGGAGCTACAATCGCTGCGATAGACGGTGTTTTTCGCTCTATCGTATAATCATAATCCAACATTCTCTGAATTGCACTTCTATTGTTATTCCAAAATATTGCTTGTGTATCTTTTGTAAATAATCTGCTCATTTTATTTTCCTTCCTTTGCTAAAGACATTCTTACTATATCTGTCACATGAGTTTCAGGTCCATAAACTTCCATATAAAGACCTAGCCTATCGGCTGCCTCTTTTATATCCTTTAAACCTTTTTTATAATTCGGTCCACCTCGGCGAACGAAAATCTTAACACCTACATTTTTAAGTTTATCTGCATACTCTTCTAAAGATTGAATAATTCCAGTAAATGTTTTTGCAACATCTGTGAAGTTAGCAATTGCCCCGCCAATTATAAGTATCTTATCTCTGCCTTTTGGGTCTTTGAATCTTGTCATAAGATCAAAAATAGTATCTGCGTAAAATTTTGTCTCTCCAGTAGTCGGTCCGCCACTATACTCTCCATAATTTGCGAGTTCTGCGACATTTCCACTCAAGTCTGCAATAGTATCAGCATAAACAACTGAAGCTCCTCCACCTGCAACCATAGTCCAAATTCTTCCCATAGGATTCAAGATGGTTAACTTTAAAGATGCACCACTTCTTGCATCAGCTGCTGCAATTGCTTTTTCTTCAACAGATTGATCTTCCATGCCAAATGCTGTTGGATATTCAATCTTTCCCCAAGAATTTTCCATCAAATAACCAGCTGTATCATCAAGTCTAGCCACAAGATCAAGTATTGCCATTTCATTATTATCTAACATAACAAGAGGATTAATCTCTAAATATGCAAAATTCATATCTCTATAGAGCTTGAAGAAATCTATAGCAAAAGATATAAATGCTTCTTTTCTATTTGCAGGTAAATCAACTGGTGCATTTGCGCGGACTATATGATCAATATTTGCATCTTGCATATTAATCGGAATGACAACTTCAGTCACTTTTTCTTCCCAGCCGTCTTCAATTTCAACTCCACCCTCAGTTGACATGTATAGTACATCATCTTCACCGACAGTTGTTGCTGATATATAATATTCTTGCTCTTCCGTGTGCGGAGTAAAAGGCTCAACTATAAAGTGTGTTAAAGTTCCGTTTTGTCCACTTAAAATTGTTATAGGATGAGATATTTTTTCATCTATCCATTTTGCTGCAACTTCTAAAGAGACATCGCCCGGTTTTTCATTTTTAAATAGAACAAGCCCATTTTTTCCTCTTTTTCCAAAAAGCATATCTGGTTTGGCGACAAGTGTCTCTTGTTTTAACCACTCAAAACCATGCTCTTCAGCTTTTTTTCTTAATTCATCTCCACTGCTAACTAGTACAGATTTAAAACCATAATGAAACCCACTAAAATACTTCTCCCAATGCTTAGAAAAAAGTGCTTTACCGTCATATTCTCGAATCGCTCTTTGAGCCATAGCAAATCCTTTAATTTTTCTTAATATTTCTTATTACTAAAATTATATAATATTGTATCAAAATTATTCTTAAAAAAAATCTATGCTTTTATGTTTGCTTATGTATTTTATAACTTTCTCTTGTCTTTTACTAGCATAATTGTTTTTCTACTCCCTTGCATCTCAATATCAAACAATTCTGTAGCCCTTATGAGCTCACCTAGTTTTTTATAGCCATAATTAATAGATGAAAACGAAGAGTTTTGACTGATATATAGGCCAACTGCGGCTATATTTGACCAGCCATTTTCTTCTGAAGTTTGCTCAACGGCTTTCCGTAAAAGAGCTACTAGTTTTGTGTCTTTTCTCAGTGCTGCTTTATTTGCCACTTTATTATTTCCATTTTTAGATGATGCGTCTTCTTTGTTATAATCAAAAAGCTTTTCAACATAAATAAATTGTGAGCAAGCATTTACAAATGGTTCTGGCGTCTTTTCTTCTCCATAACCATACACAGTAAGACCATTGGATAAAATTCTAGTCACAACTGGAGTAAAGTCACTATCGCTAGTTACCAATGCTATTGCACTTAAATCCTTCGTGTATAGTAAATCCATAATATCTATTATCATAGCAATATCACTTGCATTTTTGCCTTTTGTATAGGAAAATTGTTGAATTGGTCTTATAGAATATTCTTGCAATATTTCTTCCCAACCTTGAAGTCTTGGGTCTTTCCAGTTGCCATAAGCATTTCTGATATTTACAGTACCATACTTGGATAAATCATTTATAACGCCGTCTATATATTTTGCACTAACATTATCACAATCTATAAGTAATGCAATATTATTTCTATCTTCCATTTATTTTACCTTTCTTTTGAAATACCATAAGTGATTTTTCCTTTTCATCACTAAATAAACTAATAGGATACCTTGCCACAAGCTTAAAGGTTTTCAGATTTTTAAATGTATTTTCAGGATGATAGTACTGCAAAATCTCTCCATTTGACTTTTTAAAAACTTTACCCTTTTTCCCAAAAAATGTTATATTTGTAGTGAGTAATTTCTTATCAAAAAAAGATTCAACAGATAAAAATTTATCTTCTTCATCTCTTACCATAACACCATCCGCTAATTCAAAACCTTCTATTGTATTTACATCTGCTAAAAAATATCCTTCATCTTTTAAAACTATTGAGAGTTCTTCAAAAAAAATATTTAATTCATCAGGTTTTATATAATTTAATACATCAGCAACAGCCAAAGCACAATCAAATGAGTTATTTTTAATCTTGCTTAGCTCTTTAGTGCTAGCATTGACTCCTAATTTTTTCGCTCGATTGATCATCTTAACACTTCTATCAATCCCAAAAGCTTTAAAATTATTTTTCTCTAAAAGCTTAAGTAGTTTTCCATTTCCGCAACCTATATCTAAAACAGTCTCTACATGTAGAGGTAAAAGTAGTTGCAAATATGATGAGTATAGATTATCATACTCATCATAAAAGCCTATTAATGGCTCTATCTTTGCATATAAATCAAAGGCATTCAATCAACTAGGTCCTTATTGAACTGTTCTGTATTAAATGATTTTCCCAAAAAATCACAGACGATTTTAACATCCCTCTCCGCATTTCCTAAGCAACTTGTAGCTCCTGGGCTTGGAGTCATATTAAAAAGTATGCCTGTTCCGGGGTTTACACTTGCTTCTCCAAGAAGAAGTTTTTGATTTTTTTTATCAAGAACCTGTGGCCTTATTCCACCAAATCCTTTTGCATATTCTATATCTTCTAATTGCAATGATGGAACAATTTTTCTTACATCTTTTAGAAAGAATTTCTTATTAAAATACGGAACTTCAAACAAAAAGTTTCTTAACACATAATTTCTAATATCTTTATCTCCCAATAAATCAGCAAAAATTTTAGCAACATTGTGATCAAATCTAAGAGTTTTTATAAAATCCATATAAGTACCGCCCGTATATCGCTCAAGCTTTGGAAGTGCAAGAGCAGTTGGGCCAAATCTAGTATAGTCATTTGCTAAAATATCTGGATCACCGTGAAGTGCTGCAAAAGGAAGTTTTGGATTTTGCACCATATAAACTTTGCCATTTAAAATCTTTTTAGTACTAAGATAAAAACTCCCAGCCATCGGCAAGCAACCATAATCGGTGCCATGTCCCATTTCATGAGCCAGAAAAAGAGAGTGAGCTCCTGCATTTACTACAACAAAATCTGCTGTGTAGGTATGTGTCGCGGTTTGAACTATATGCATTTTACCGAGTTGTTTTATATGCACAATCTTTGAATTTAAAAACAAATCAGTTTCCTTATCTTCAATCCTGATGGCATTTTCAACCAAGCTTTCAGTCATAGAACCGAAGTCAATTGTGCTATATTGACCACTCTCTACCCCGACACCTACTATATTGTCATCTCTTTCTTTTCCATTTTCATCATAAATTAAGCTAGGCTCAATTTGTGCTAATTTTTCTTTTTCAAAAACTTCCAAATATGGAAATAATTCTTTAAAATCTTCATATCTTTGCCTCATATAAGCTACTTCCGCATCACCGACACCAATCGCCATTTTTTGTTTGGCAAACATAAATTTATCTTGATATCCATACTGCAAACAGTATTTTTCTACCATCTTAGCAGTTCGTTTTACACTTTTCGCTTTCTCTACTGTATAATTAGTTTCGATATCTCCACAGTGAATTGTCTGGGAATTGCTTGTGCCTTTTGAATTTAATTTTGCTAAACAATCATACTTCTCAAATAAAGCAATCTTTTTTATATCAGTATACTTTGCCAATTCATAAAAAAGAGCTGCACCTGAGATTCCGCCGCCTATAATCAACACTTCATAATGATTTCTCATCATATAATATATCCTTGCACTAAATATTTTTTATATTATTGCATAATGCACAAAAACTATAATTAAGTTTAAAAATTAATTTTTTTATTTAAATAAGAATTTGTTATTTAGCTCTAAAAGCTATGGCCTCTATTTCTATACTAACATTTAATGGCAAAGTCTTAACAGCTATAGTTGAGCGAGCCGGCTTGTGATCACCAAAAAACTCTGCATAGATTTTATTTACTTCTGCAAAGTCTGACATGTCTGCTAAAAAGATTGTAGTTTTAACAACATTTTGAAGATTACTGCCACCCTCTTTTAAAACTTCACTTAAATTTATTAATACTTGTTTTGCCTCCGCAACTACTCCACCCTCCACCAAAACTCCGTCACTTTTTAGTCCAATTTGACCTGAAGTAAATATCATATTTTCTAATCTTACAGCTTGCGAATATGGTCCAATTGCAGCTGCTGCCTTGTCTGTTTTTACATAATGTATCTTCATTTTTGTTTCCTTTAAAAATTTTCTATAACTTTGTCAAATATTTTCTTTAAATCTTCAACTTCTTGAAGCTTGCATCTTTCATTTAAAGCGTGTATTCTATCATTTACAACTCCTAATTCCACTGTTTTTACACCATACTGTGCTAAAAGTCTTGCATCACTTGTGCCACCACTTGTTGTAAGTTTTGGACTGATATTTGTAATTTCTTTTGTAGCATTTTGAAGTAATTTTACTATTTTAGAATCTCTTTTGGTAACGAATGGTTTTGCTCCTTGATAAAGAGAGAATTTAAAATCCAAACCGTCAAAAAGAGTATTTATATAGTTTTCTATATCTTTTTTGCTTGTTTTTGTTGAATTTCGAACATTGAACATAAGTTTCAAATATCCGGGTGTTACATTAGTAACTTCCATTCCGCTTCTTAAATCTGTGACAACTAGTTCACTTGGAGCAAAATTTTCATCTCCCTCATCAAAATGATAAGCACACATTTTGCCTAGTCTTGAAGCTATTAGGTTTATGGTATTTATATATTTCTGAGGGTATGCTGCATGTCCTTGCTTACCAAAAAGTTCAATCACTCCATTGATTGATCCTCTTCTTCCTATCTTTATTGCATCTCCAAAAATAGCTTCACATGTAGGCTCTGCAACAACAGCAAAATCTGGCAAAAGATTCTTTGTCTGTAGATATTTTAAAACTTCTATAGTTCCAAACTTACCATCACCTTCTTCATCACTAGTTAAAAGAATAGATAAAGTTCCATTAAATTGAATTGTCTCCTTGCAAGATAGTAAAATTGCACAAACTCCGCTTTTCATATCCTGAGATCCTCTTGCATAAATAAAACCATTTTTTTCAATCGGAATAAATGGGTCACTATCCCAACCATCACCTGGAGGAACCACATCTATATGACCAGCAAAACACAAATGTTCCCCATCTCCGAATTTTTTATATAAAAATAGATTTTTTGTACCATTTTTATCAATTCTGGTTACTTCAAATTCTGACATATGCTCTGCTATAAAATCAAAAGCTCCATCATCTTGCGGAGTCACAGATTTATATTTTAGTAATTTAATAAATAAATTTTTAACGGTCATATTATTGCCTAAGTCTAGGTGTCGGTTCACCCAAATAGAATCCTTGAAATTCATCAACTCCAAGTTTTAGACATACATTAAATATCTCTTCATTGTGAACATATTCCGCAATTGTTTTTATTTCTAATTTTTTAGCAAATGCAATAATCGAGCTCACTATTGCTAAAGAATTTTCATCTTTGTCTATATTTTTTATAAGCGAACCATCTATCTTCAAATAGTCTGGTCTTAGTTGTATTAAGTAGGAAAAGTTACTGTATCCTGTTCCAAAATCATCAATTGCAATTTTGCATCCCATTGTTTTAATTTTTTGCATAAAAGATTTAACTCTATCTAAATTGTCTATATTTTCATCCTCTAAAATTTCAAAAATTACTCTATTATGCACTTTGTATTCATTTAACTTCTCTATGACAAAGTTACTCACATTGCTATCGCTCATATCTCTTGCTAGTAAATTTATAGATATTATTGCATCATTGTCTTTTATCGCAGCAAAACTTTTTTCTATAAGGATTTTTTCTATTTCAGCATATCTTTTTACTTTTTTTGAAATCTCTAAAAACAAGCCTGGTGGAATTACCTCTTCATTTTCATCTAGTATTCTTACTAAACACTCATATTTGACTATATTTTTATCAGAATCAAGAATAGGCTGATAAAAAGGTATAATCCGGTTATCTTTTATGGCTTTTTTTATAAACTCTGACCAACGAATTTGCTCCATATATTCTTTTTTATGATCAATTTTTTGAAAATAACATAGATAAGGTATTTGTTTCTTCTTTGCTTCACTTAAGGCCAAACTGGCTTTTTCTAATATATTTTCATCATCTAGAGAAAAACCTAGCGTTGAATTTATTTCTATTTCTTCTTCTTGCCCTGGAGGAATTAACATTTTACTTTTAAAAATATTCGATAAAGAATCAGCTAGTTCTTCATATCTATCCATATCCAATAAATTTTCTTCCAATAGAGCAAATTCATCTGCACCAATTCTGTACAAATTCATATCTTCTTTTTTAGCAAAATCTTTTAAAATACTTGAAATTTCACATAATAAAAAATTACCAGCTTCATACCCATAATATTCATTAATACCTTTAAAAGAATCAATATCAAGAATTATAAGTTTTGGCTGACTCATGCCAGATATATCTCTCTCCAAGGCTCTTCTGTTTTCTAAATGTGTGAGTGCGTCTATATATAGCTGTTCTTTTAATGCTTGGTTTGAAATTAATAATTCATTTTCTTTTTTTAGAAAGATGCCATCGTGTTCTGCTTTTAACTCTATTGAAGTGCTTTTTGTTTGAATATAGATATATAATAAAGAAATAGACATAAATAGAAATACAACTACACCCATAGAATATCGGTTAAGGCCCAAATATTTTGTAACATCACTATACAATATTGCACTAACTATAAAAACAAATGCAACAATAAGTTGAACAATAATTAATTTATCTAGTCTTTTTATAATATTATCCATTATTTTCCTGGTATTTATACTGTATTAAAATTATTATATTGTTTATTATATTAAAACAATCATAATTTGACTAAAGTTGCTCCATATCCTCCCATGTTAATAGGTGCATCCCCGTATGACACAAGGCTTGGATAAGTTGAGAGAAAAGTTTTAACTGCATACGCTAGCTTTCCTGTGCCAATACCATGATATATTAAAACCTCATCAAATCCATTTATGAGAGCGTCTGAGAGAAATTTATCTAATTTTTCTATCGCTTCTTCTGCTCTTAAACCGTGTAAATCCAAGTTAACACTTCCATTTGCACCAGGTTTTGTAATCATAACTTTATTTGGTTTTTTTGGAGGAATTCCACTTTTCTTCAGACTTGTCATCGGAACTCTTAAAGTTATGCCCTCACATTCGATTGTTGCAATTTCTTTTTTTATACTTTTTATTATGCCTCTTGAATTTCCATATTTTACTCTATCTCCTAGACTTAAGTCTTCACTTTCTTGTATTATATTTATTTTTTTTGCTATTTTTTTAAATTCATTTGCTTTATTTAAAAACCTATGTCCTTCTTTGGTGTCCTTTGATTTTATGGCTTCTTTTGCTTCTTCTATGGCTTTATTAAAATTCTTTTGCATATGAAGAGTTGATTTTTCAAATTCTAAAATTGAGTTTTCTTTTTCATCTTTAAGAGCAATTTTTAGCCTTTTTACATCCTCAAGTTTGTCAGACAATTCTTTTGATTGTCTTTTCATCTCCAATTCTAAATCTATATTTTTTTGAATCAAATCATTTAATTTTTCTTTATCTTCTCCATATACAACTCTAGCTTGTGCGATAATTGGAGCCGGAATTTTATATCTAAGCGCTGTTTCAAAAGCATAACTTTTTCCAATTGTCCCATTTAAAAATTCATAAGTTGGTTTTTGGTTTTTTTCATCATAAATTGCAGCCAAAAGTTGGACTTTTTCATGCGTTGCCAAAAGTGAAGCCAACCTCTTATGGTGAGTTGTGATTATAATCTTTATGTCTTTTTCTATTAATTTTTCTATTATCACTTTAAACAAACTAGCAGCCTCGTCTGCGTCGGTTCCTAATTCTATCTCATCTATGCCAATTATCGCGGATTTTTTAGTAAAAAGTTTAGAAAACTCGTTCATCCTGCCTGCAAATGTTGATATGTCATTTTTAACATTTTGCGGATCATCTAAAATTGCTACTATTTCTTTAAAAGAACCGATAGTTGAGCTTTTTGCATCTATTTTCATGGGAAGTAAATATTTCGCTAAAAATGCAGCACTTAAGAGCGATTTTAAAAACATGGTTTTTCCACCAGCATTGACTCCTGTAATCATAAGTACATGTTTAGAAAAATCAATATTTATAGGTTTTGGTTCACTTAGTGCTGGATGAGAAAATCTTATTAATTTTATGTTATTATTATTTTTGGCTAAAACAAACTCTAAATCTTTGTTTTTGGCAAATAAAACTCTCGCATAATAAGCATCAAATTTATCAAACTCTCTATTTATAAATGTTAAAAATTTGACAAATTTAGTAAAAACAGAGGATATCTCTTTTGTATATTTATATATCAATTCTTCTTTTTTATCTATTAGTCCACTCTCTTTAGATTTTAAAGAAGAAATTGAATCAGGAACTATATAAAAAAACCCACCACTACTTCGCCCTACTACACTACCTTTAATCACATGATTAAAACCACCCCTCAGTAAAAGTGCTTCTTGATTATTTATATAGTGAATTTGCCTATCTACCAAATATAAAGAGAGTTTTGAATTTGACATAAGCCTTCTTAGTGTTAAACTCATCTCTTCTTTGATTCTTGCAAGTGAGTTTTCAATAGAGCCAAATTCCTCATCTATGCTACTTTTAAAATTACCCCTATCATCAAAATATTTGCAAACTTTATTTATCTCTTGCGGTATTTCAATCTTTTGCATCCACTCACCAAGTGGGCCTTCATGAAAAATATTTTTCAAATACGAGAAGTAATTTATGATTTTAACAAAAGAGTATATTTCATAGATTTTCAAAACTCCCCCTTTGCTTAAATGTGCCAAAGAGATATCAAGACTTTCCACTTCAAAAGGTGCTTTTATGGTAGGGGTTTCCATAAGTTCCTTTATAAATTTATAATGCACTTTAGAATCACCCTCCATAAAAAGAGGTTTTTTTCTAGCAAAATATGTGTAAAAAGAATTGGTGTAATCTACTAAATCAAGTTTTGAGAGTAGTTTATTCATGAATTAGTTTACATGTAGAGATGTCTAGCACAACTCCTTTTAAGTTTTCAGTATTGCCATTAGTAACAAATGATAGTGTGCCACTTACAAATATAAAATTTTTAGAATTTACAGTATAAATTCCACATTTTATATCTTTACCTTGTTCAAAAGCATTTACAATATTTCTATCATGTTGTGCACTGTTTTGAGAATTCAAGTTATAAAACCATCCAGCACCTATAACAATAACTAACGATACTAAAATATAAATTTTAACACCGGTTGAGAGAGTATCTTTTTTAGAAACAAAAATAATCAAAATAGCTAAAATAAGTATTAAAAATAGAACTATTTGCATATCATTCCCTCTTTCATGCTGTACCTCTTAATTGATATGTAATATCTCCAGCACCAAAGCCGATCACTAATCCGCTATCCAATTCTTTTAAAACTTTATCATTTAAAATTAAATCTAGCGAATGGCTACTCTTTTTTAAAGATTGCACAAAAATAGGGTTGTACCTTTTAAATTCCACTTCAAAATCAATATCTATATAAGCCTCACCGACACTCCATACAGGAAGGATAATTAATCTATCCACATCTTTGAAACACTCAACAAAATTCTGCAAATTATCATAAGTTCTAGAATATTTATGTGGTTGCCAAATAACTGTGACTTTCTTCAAACCAACCATCTTTGCATATTTTTTTGCTGAGTTTATTGTGGCTTTGATTTCTGTTGGGTGATGCCCATAGTCATCAATCAAAGCAAAGTCATCACTCTTTTCTATGATGTCAAATCTTTTTTTAATACCTCTATAATTTTTTAGTTTGTCTCTAGTGCTTTCTAAATCCATCTCGCTTAAACTTGCTAAAATAGCCAAAGATGCATCTAGGACTATATGTTCACCTATGCCCCAAACTTCAAATCTGCCTAAATCTTTTAAAATAAAAGAGGTAAATGGCTCACCATTTTTGATTATTGTCTTTATGTCTTTAATGTCGCTACTTGGATACAATCTTATTGCATCTAAATCTTTTAGGGTTGAGAGAAATTCATCTTCAGCATTTATCACCCTAATAGTTGCACTTTGTAAAAATTGCTCATAAGCCCTATAAAATCTCTTCAAATTGTAATCATAATGCTCCATATGCTCAGGCTCAGCATTTGTTACAATTGCCACATAAGGATTTGAATTTAAAAAACTCTCATCACTTTCATCTGCTTCAAAGATTATATTGTTGCTTATTTGATAGTGCATATTTGTATCAAATTGTTTGCTCTCAGCCCCAATTATAACAGTTCCCTCTACCATAGAAGCCAACATCGCACTTGTTGTACTTTTGCCATGTGCTCCACAAACTGAAAATACTCTTCTATCTTTCAAGATAAGTGGTAAAGCATCTTTTCTTGAAAGTGTCAGTATCCCTCTCTTCCTTGCTTCTTGCAATTCCGCATTATCATCTTTTACAACAGCTGAGTATATAACTAAATCTTGCTTATCTATATTTTTACTATTATGTGGCACACTTACTTTTATATCCTCAATTTCTAATTTTCTTGTTATTTTTGTCTCTTTGATGTCTGAACCGCTAACAACAAAACCCTCTTTTTTCAAATAACGAGCAAGTGCTGAGAGTCCGATACCGCCAATTCCTACAAAATGGATATATTTCATTTTACTGTCTCATCTTTCATAAAATCTTTTATTCTCTGCATTATCTCTTTTGTCTTTTTTTCTTCTTCTACTAGAGCTATTCTAACATAAGCATCTCCCATTCCATCCCTGCCTAAGAAACTTCCTGGCAATACTTTTACATTTTTTTCTTTATATAAATTTTTTGTAAATTCCAAATCATTACCCACTTTTAGCCAAATATAAAAAGTAGCATGTGGAATTTTTATGCCCAATATTTCTTTGGCTAATTCAAAATTTTTCCTATATTTTTCTCTATTGATCTCTACATGTTCCTCATCGCTCCAAGCCACTGCAGCAGCCACTTGCAAGGGAATGGGAATAGCTGTTCCTGTATAAGTTTTATATTTTGCATATTGTTCCAAAATCACCTCATCTCCAGCAATAAAACCAGACCTTAGTCCTGGAGCACTGCTTCTTTTAGATATAGAATTTACAACAACCACATTTTTAAAATTGCTGTTACCTACATGTAGGCTTGCTTCCAATAGAGAAATCGGTGGATTATCCATGTATATTTCACTATAACACTCATCATTCATCAGAACGAAATCATATTTTAAAGCTTTTTCTACCCACCATCCAAGCTTCTTTTTGCTTATACAAGCGGTAGTTGGATTGTTTGGAAAATTCAAAATAACCAAATCCACATTTTCAAGTTTTTCTTCATCAAATTCTGGCAAAAAATCATTTTCCTCTCTCAAATTTATATGTATTTGTTTTGCTTTTGATGCGATGGCTGAGCCTTCATAGATTTGATAAAATGGATTGGTATAAGCCATAACCGGATCAATTTTATCAAAAAGTAAAAATTGCGGAAAATTAAACAAAACCTCTCTTGTGCCAAAAGTCGGTATCAGTTGTGATTGTTTTAAATCAACTTCAAATCTTTTTTTAATAAATCCTAATTGAGCATCTTTCAGATACTGTTCACCCGCATTTTTAGGATATTTTTTTAATAAATCAGTATTATTCTTAAGTGCCTCTTGTATAAATGAGGGAGTTTCAAATTGTGGCTCGCCTATAGTCAAAACTGCCGGCTCAAACTCACATGTTGGAGTTATATCTTTTAATAAATCTGTTAATTTTTCAAAGGGATATGGTTCAAATTTCAATTATTTTCCTTGTCTGGCATTTTAAATTTTTGCGTTATTAGTTCGCCTTCATCATTAATATATAGATAGTATAGCAAATCTTTTTTAACACTTAATCCTGCTAGGTATCTTAATGCTAAGTTAGCTTGGAGTGAGGCTATATGCATCACAATTGGAGCTGCGATTCCTGCTGGAGCTTTTTTAAAAACTTTAAATGACTTAAAATTACTTTTTTCAAAAAAACATACTTGTCCATTAAATTCTTCTACTGAGCCATATATCCAGGGTGTCTTTACGCTGTTTGCATACTTGTCTATCTGTTCTCTCGCAAAAAGATTATCGCTTGCATCAATTGCTAGATCAACTTCTATATCTTTTTTTGAAAACTCTTCAAAATTCTCTACATGTACATAAGTTTTTACAAAAGGGCATCGTTCTTCGAGCAATTTTCCAACAATTTGGGCTTTATACTTTCCTTCGTCTCCAATCTTAAAAGCAATTTGACGGTGAATATTGTGAACACTTACTGTATCAAAATCTACTAAATGGATATGCCCGATTCCCGTACTTCCAAGCCCTATCGCCAAGGAACTGCCAAGCCCTCCGCATCCGATTATAGCTATACTTTTATCTTGCAAACTTCTTTGTGTCTCTTCATTCCAAAGCTTTAGTTGTCTATGAAAATACTCCATCATATCAGAGCCCTATCATTAAGTATTTTCTTCCATCCCCACAATTTTTTTGCTTCCATTACTTCGGATCTATCAATATCACCCAAAAGTATTTCTTCTTTGTGACCCAATGAAAGCTCAATCTCACCATTAGGATTTGCTAAGTTGCTATGGCCATAAAATTTCCAGGAACTCTTTTTATCAGTATAAGTCCCAACTCTATTTGCTCTTAAGATATACATAGAATTTAAAAAAGCTCTGGTTTTCAGTAATTCTTGCCATCTTTGGCTTGATTCAAAAGTAGAAGATGATGGCATAAGCACAACATCTACATTTTTACGCATAGCATCCATCCACACAACATCAAAATGGGCTTCAAAACCACTAATAATTCCAAATCTTATCTTGCCTGCTAAAAAAGTTGGTATCGAATAAGGCTCTATTACATTATCAAAAAAACTTTCTTCATTCCAGTGTTTATAATTTATCAAAAATTGCTGATTGTAATAAAAAACATTTTTCGCAGAAAACTTTGCAACAGCTTTTATCAATTTTCCATTTTTTACAAGAACTATGGGTGCTACAACAATCAAATTATACTTTTTACAAAGCTCTTTTAAAACTTTTATTTTATGATTTGTCTGTTCTTTTATCATTAAATGCGGCATACTCTCTAATTCTTTAAAAAAACTATTAAGAGCATATTCACTAAGCAAGATTAACTCTACACCTTTTTTCTCGCAAATTCTAAAATAATAATCTAGTTTAGACTCACTCATAGGAAGGGTAGAAAGCTGTAGAGCGGCGAGTTTCATTTTACTGTCTCCTTTTTATTGGGCAAAGCCCAAGAAAAATTCCTCTCA
>CAZYTB010000025.1:0-9616 GCA_964650375.1 uncultured Campylobacterales bacterium
AACATAATCCCTAAAAAGACCATAAAATTCATCTATATTTGAAACTCGATCAAGTGCGTCAGGCATACCTGAGTAATAATCTCTAATTTTAAAGGCATTTTCTAATTCAAAAATAAAATCATATGTACTATCACTGCTTATATCTTTTGATTTTTGAATATTTTGTATAAATTCCTCAAGTGCTGTAAAACTTTTTTTGCTAGTTATGCTTCTTACCTCATCATCATAAGTTACAATGAACTCATATAAGGACATTTTATGTTCATATGCTAATTTTAAAAGTTTATCTATAGTTACTTTACCGAGTCCTCTTTTTGGCTTATTTATTATTCTTTTCATTGAGAAATCATCGTGCACATTTGTGATTATTCGAAGATAGCTTATGAGATCTTTTATCTCAGCTCTTTCATAAAATTTGACACCACTTACCATATTATAAGAGATACCTTCCTTGTTTAAACCTTCTTCTAGAGATCTACTTAGAGCATTTATCCTATATAAAACTGCTATATTTCGAGAATCCACCCCACTATTTATTAATTTTTTTATTCTTCCAGCTATCGTTTTTGATTCATAATTTTCATCTGATGACTCGATAAATTCTATCTCTTTTCCATCTCCTAATACACTTTCTAATTTTTTGCCGATTCGTTCTCTATTGTGCTCAATCAATTCATTTGCTGCTTTTAATATCTGATTTGTAGATCTATAGTTTTTTTCTAACTTTGTAATTTTTACATTTTCAAAAGAGTTGTGAAATTCTAATATATTTTTTATATTTGCGCCACGCCAACCATATATGCTTTGGTCATCATCTCCAACTACGCAAAGATTTTCGTGAGTATTGCAGAGTTTTCTTAAAAGTCTATATTGCAATTCATTTGTATCTTGGTACTCATCTACCATTATGTATTTGTATCGTTCACTTGTTTGAGTGCATAGTTCTTCATCTTGGTCTAAAATTTTATAAGTCAAAACAAGCAAATCATCAAAATCTACCAAATTATTACTAGCAATATAATTTTCATACTGCTCATACAATTTTGCTATTGTCTTATAGTTTTTTTGCTCAGCCTTTTCAAAGACTTCTTTTGGTGATATAAGAGAGTTTTTATAACGAGAAATTTCACTAGCAATCATGGATATTGGTAGGTCTATTCCAAAACTTTTTATGATTCTTTTTTTATCATCTGTATCTATCACCACAAAACTATTGCTTCTTCCTAGTTTGCTTATGTTGAATTTTAAAAATAGTAGTCCAAATTTGTGAAATGTACAAAGTATTGGAGGATATCTTACATCCTCTATCAAAGACATAGCTCGCTCTCTCATTTCGCTTGCTGCTTTATTTGTGAAAGTTAAAGTCAATATACTAGAAGGATCAATACCTAATGATATCAAATATGCAACTCTTGTAGTAATTGTTTTAGTTTTACCGCTTCCTGCGCCTGCTAGTATAAGAAGTGGGCCATCTATATGTTTGGCTGCTTCTGCTTGTTCATTATTTAATTCTTTTAGTATATCTTCCATATTTTTCCCAACTTTGCATTTATATATATTTATTATATCAAAAAATATATTAATCATACAAATAGCTCTTGTAAATATTATCATTTTTAGTTATAATTTAAAAAAATAATAAATTATTGTTATTATTAAAAGGAAATATATGCTAAAAGATTTTACAAAAATAGAAACTTTTTTGACTGTTGTGAGGGAAAAAAGCTTTTCAAAAGCATCAAAAAAACTAGGTATCAGCCAACCTGCTGTAACGCAACAAATAAAGCTTTTGGAAGACTACATAGAAGATAAAATTGTAGATAGAAAGAAAAACGGTATAAGGCTCACAAAAACTGGCGAAGAATTTCATAGGATTGCTCTTAAACTAGATAAATGTATAAGTAATTCTGAAAAAGAGATGATTAAACTCATAAACAAAGATATAGTCTTTATATTGGGGGCCTCTTTTATGATAGGAAATTATATTATACCTGGATTTTTAAACAAAATTCAAGAAGAAATTAAAAATGAAATAATGCTGAAGATAGATGGATCAAACGAGATAACCGAAGAACTGTTAGACAAGAAAGTTGATTTTGCTATTTTGGAAGCACCAAGCTTTAATGAGGATGTAATCTATAGAGAATGGCTGGAAGATGAGTTGTTTTTGGTCAGCAAATCGCCATTACCAAAACTTGTAAAACAAGAAGATTTATATGACTACCGCTGGATTTGCAGAGAAGATGGATCAAATACAAGAAAAATAGTACAAGAAGCTTTTGATGCCATGGGAATAGACTGCAAATCTTTTGATCTAAGAAGTGTTGTAAATAGCTCAACTGCAATTAAACAAATGATTTTAAGAGCGGAAATAGAGGATATTCCAACCATATCTATTATATCTCGACATATTATAAAAGACGAATTAGAAAATGGGCAACTTTATTGTGCAAGAATCAAAGGTTTCAAACTGTCTCGCATACTTTATGTTGCTTATTTAAAAGATAGAAAACACGATGCAGTTATTGACACCATAATATCTTACTTAATGAGTAAAAGAAGAGTATAAATATGAGACCATTTCATAGTAATGGTCTCATCATAGAAACTAATTCTTTAGTAGTTTCTTATTCTCAGGGTTAGAAAGTAAAGCATCCATTGATTTTTTAATTCCCTTTTTTTGTTTTTTAACTTTTTTTACACTTGATGGAATGCTTAGATTTATAAATATTGGCGTTTCTTCTACTATAATTTGTAAAATTGCAAGAAGAGGAATGCTCACAAGCGAGCCAAAATTATCTACTCCAAAACCAGCTTCAAAACTAACTACGCCATCATCGATAATCGTACTCTCAAAAGTATATCCCGCTAGTATGAACATGGTTGTCAGCTTAAAAGTGTTTCTAATTTCATCTGGTAGTGGTGGCTGAAAATCAATCTCGGAAACATTTACTAAAATAGAAAAATTTACACCTTTTGAAAGAAGATATTCAAGTAACTCTTGAATATGTTCTTGCATAATATCACAAAATTTTTCGTCACTCAATGCAAAATGTAGCATCTGTTCTCCTTCTACATGTGAAACTGTTTATAACTTTTAAATCAATTATAGCGTTCATTATAGCAAAAAAGGTATTATCTTCCAATCAACTTCTCCAATACTGCCATCCTTACAGCCACTCCATTTTTTACTTGTTGTAAAATTTTGCATCTCGGATCTTTCATCATGATGTCATCAATATCCACATTTCTATGGACAGGACCTGGATGAAGAAGTAATATATCCCGATTACCCAACAAATCTTGAGTTATGCAAAAATCTTCAGCGTAGTCTTTTAGAGAAGCATATATCTGATTTGTGTGTCTTTCGGTTTGAGTTCTAAGACTCATGATAATATCTACCTCATCAACGATTTTTTTTAAATTATGTGAAGTTCTTAGATGCGTTTTGGGCAAAAAATGAGGAGGTGCCACCAAGATAACTTCTAGTCCGGCTCTACTTAAAAGTTCTATATTGCTATTTGCAACTCTTGAATTTTTTATATCTCCAACAATAGCAATCTTTTTACCTTTTACATCATCATCGAAATGTTGCTTAATTGTAAAAAAATCAAGCAAAGCTTGAGTTGGATGAGCGTGAGAACCATCCCCTCCATTTATAAGAGGACAATTTACATGTTTTGAAAGTATATGTGGAACTCCAGCCCTTTTATGTCTGACAACTATGGCATCAGGTCCCATGGCGTCTAAGTTTGCTGCTGTGTCAAAAAGTGTTTCTCCCTTGCTTGATGAGCTATGGGATACATCCAAACTTACGACACTTGCTCCCAATCTTTTTGCTGCAATCTCAAAACTGCTTCTTGTCCTTGTGGAATTTTCAAAGAAGATAGTTATAATCATATGACCTTGCAAGATGTCTCTTTGTTTGTTGTCCAAAAAAACTTTTGCACGATCAAAAAGTTCGTCTATCTCTGCCAAGGTAAAATCTCTTGTATTTATAAGATGTTTCAAAAATATCCTCTCATACTTTTTTTTTCTAATTTTATCAAATTTTCTTTTTAAATTGATTTAACCAATCAATATCTATAGGGTTTTCTTTTTGTTTTATCAAAGATTTTATGATTGATTCCAATGTTTTGTCATCCATATATTCCAAAAGACTAGGATTTATAAAAGTATCATGTCCGCCATAGTTATTGAGAAGTTGTTCTACTTCTTTGATTAGTTTTAGTTTATTTTCATTCATAATTAGAATAATATCATGTATTTTTACAATTACATAAGTACAATTGTTATTTTATTAATAATTTGCTACTATAATGGTTAAATAGTTTATTTAAGGAGAAATATTATGAAAAAAGTTTTTATAGTAGCTTTGGCTTTCATATCAGCTACGACTTTATTTGCAGAATCTATGTCATATAACGAAAGTGTAAGAGTTATAAAAAGCTCTCCGGAATATAGAACAGTAACTACAAGAACACCCTACCAAGAGTGTTGGAATGAACAAGTTCCAGTGAATTCTGGTGGTCAAAATAACAATATTGGAGCTCTACTCGGCGGAGTTGCCGGAGGAATTTTAGGACATCAAGTAGGTGGCGGGAGCGGCAAAACAGCGGCTACTGTAGGTGGTGCGATAATAGGAACATTGGTCGGTAAAAATCTTTCGGAAAATCAAAATAGTGGCACAACATATCAAAATCAAAGAAGATGTGTGACAAAATACAACGAAGTGACTTCTGAAAAATTTGTAGGGTATAGAAATATTGCAAATTATAAAGGGAAAAACATAGTAAAATATAGTGATAGACCCTTAAAAAGAATTCGATTAAATATCATAGTTTCATACTAGCTTTTTGAGTAATAGGTCTGAGTATATTGTTTATTATTTGTAAACAAATTTTTGATATAATTGAAAAAAATATAGGAGTTTTACATGATTAATTTTACTTTTAAATTATTTATATTTATGTTTTTCGGTCTGTTTTTTGCTGGATGTGCAAATAGAATGGATACTCCAAATAGCTTTAATACACCTTCGTTTTCGGGATCTACATCTTATGAGCAAAGTGTGGAAGTTACAAGAAGCACTCCGGAGTATAGAACAGTAACTACAAGAACACCCTACCAAGAGTGTTGGGATGAACAAGTTCCTGTGAATTCTAATAATACAAATAGTAATATAGGAGCTCTGATCGGTGGAGTAGCCGGAGGAATTTTAGGGCATCAAGTAGGTGGTGGAAGCGGTAAAACTGCGGCAACTGTTGGTGGAGCGATAATAGGAACATTGGTCGGTAAAAACTTAGCAGAGAATCAAAATAATAGTACAACATATCAAACCCAAAGAAAATGTGTGACAAAATATGAAGAAAAAAATTCTCAAATACTTACAGGCTATAGAAATGAAGCAAACTACAATGGCAAAACAATAATAAAATATAGCAATAGACCACTAAACACGATAATATTACATATAAATGCCGATTATTAACAATTTTTCTATAACCTCTCTCAAGTCATCCTGAAGAGTTAAAACCTTGCCAAATTTATCCTTATAAAATGGCAAGGTTGTCTTTTTAAAACTCTCACTATCTCTTAAATTCACACACCATTCATACTCTACATGTAGAGAATCCAATAATTTTAAATTCAATAAAGTATCATTTATACAACCAAGTTTTGAATGAGTTACCAAAAGAATTTTTGCATCAAACTCTTTTGCCAAGTCATACATGTAAAATTCTTTTAGGATTGGCACCATCAAACCACCGGCACCTTCAATCAAAACAATATCACTCATATCTGCTATTTTTTTATATGCCACATGTAGAGCTTGTATATCAATTTTATCCTCACCTTTTGATACATATGGAGCTGCTGGAAGGTGATATTGGAAAGGCACAACATCTCTACATGTAAAGCTTTTTAGATTTGGATTTGTCTTCTTTGCAGCTTCAAGTAAAAGTTTTCCATCAACTGGGTATTCTATCACACCAGTTTCTATAGGCTTAAAAACTCCCACATGTAAACCTTTTTTACCTAACTCCTCTATAAGTTTTAAAGTTGCATAAGTTTTACCGATATCTGTATTTGTAGCGGTTATAAAGATAGGTTTATATTTAATCATGCTAAATTATATCTTTATTTTTCACTAAACAAAACTAGACCGAATATCAGCCACACTTATAAACAACTTGTTCTCTACATCTATAAATGAAGTAAATCCAAATTGCTCGTAAAAAGCAGAAGCTCCCTCTTTGGCATCAACAATTATAATAGGGAGAGCTACCGTATCACTTGCCATAAGAAGTTTCTTTAACGCGTCAACAAGCAGCCAAGCTCCAAAACCTTTTTTAGCATATCGTTTGTCAACAGCCAAACGAGCTATAAGACCTGCTGAGTGATTATTTTGATGTTTTTTTTGTAAATTTTGAGGCAACAAACCTAAATCAACAGATACCATTGTTAAAGTGTAAAAACCTATAATTTTATTAGAGTTTTCAAGCTCTTCCAATACATAGGTTCGACTATTATCTTTTGTGGACTGTTGATTTGTCATGAGTTTCAAATAGTTATTGAGAGCTTCAACACCACAATCAAAACTTTTACGGTCATGTTTCTTTTTATCAAGCCCAACACTCTGCATTAAATAGTTTTCTTTGCGCAAGATTTAAAGGCTTCGTTTAGTTTAGCGTTAGCAATGGCAGGTCTATCTAAAACATCCATAAAAAGCATGGCATCTTGCTTGCTAAGCGTTAAAGTTTCTTCTTCAGCCATGATTTTTTTGGCTTTCTCTATGGCAGCTGACAAAATAAAAGAATTAATACTCGATATGCCCATCAAAGCTGCTGCTTTAGACAACAGTTCTTGGGTATCAACACTTACTCTAGCTGTAATACGGGGAGAAGATACAGTCATAATTTATCCTTTTATATGTCATTTTGGCACATTTTAAAATAGTATATCATTTTTTGATAGAGATATCAATCTTCTTCACAGCCCTCAAGCGAAATTGGAAAAATAGCATCAAACTGCTCTGTAAGTTTTAAAATTGTATAAGTTTTACCGATATCTGTATTTGTAGCGGTTATAAAAATAGGTCTATATTTCATATTTTTCTACTTCTTATTCAGTATTTTTTTGAGTTCTCTTAACGAGAGTGCATTTATAACATCTTTTTTCTCAATCCAACCTCTTCTTGCTTGAAAAATACCGTATTTTATATATTGCATAGATACTTTGTTGTGAGAATCAGTAGATATAGCAAACTTTATACCCATTTCTTTGGCAGATTTTGCATATATATCATTTAGATCAAGTCTTTTTGGTTGTGCATTTATTTCTAAAAAGCATCCTCTTTTTTTCACCTCTTTAAACAGTAAATTCATATCTACCTTATAAGCTTCTCTCTCGTTTATCAATCTTCCGGTTGGGTGGGCTAAGATACTGAAATAAGGATTTTCCATCGCTTTTAGTATTCTTTGTGTTTGCTTTTCACTTGAGAGGTTAAATTTGTCATGCACACCAGCCACTACCATATCAAGCTCTTTAAGAACTGTATCTGGCAAAGCAAGTGAGCCATCCTCTAGTATATCTACTTCGATACTCTTTAAGATTGTGATGTCATCAAGTATTTCATTGATTTTGTCTATCTCTTCTATTTGTTCTCTTAACCTTGACTCGTCCATTCCATGCACTATTGCTAAATGTTTTGAATGGTCTGTTATAGCGATGTATTCATATCCTCTTTTTTTTGCAAACTCTGCCATCTCTTTTATGCTGTTTTGCCCATCGCTATAAGTAGTGTGCATATGCAAATCGCCTCTTATATCTTCTAGGTCAATAAGATGTGGAAGTTTTCCTTCTTTTGCAGCTTCAAGTTCGCCTCTATTTTCCCGCAGTTCCGGCTCTATGTAAGAAAATCCCATAGTTTTATACATCTCCTCTTCACTCAAACCGGCGATTTTTTGCTCACCCTTAAATATGCCATATTCGTTTACTTTTAATCCTTTGTCAATCGCCATTTTTCTTATGGCAATATTATGCGATTTTGAGCCTGTAAAATAGTGTAAAGCAGCTCCATAGCTCTCTTCTTGCACACATCTAAAATCCACTTGCATATCATTATTTAGGATAACAGTTGATCTGGTATCTCCTTGTGAAACTATCTCTTTAACATCAGGATACTTAACAAAATATTTCATAACAACAACAGGGTTTTTTGAAGTAGCTATTATATCAAGATCGCCGACAGTCTCTTTTCTTCTTCGAAAACTACCAGCGGCTAGCACTTTTAATATATCACGAGATTTTTCAAGATAAGCAACAAGAGCCTTGGCATGTGGCTCGGCAACGCTATACATAAAGCGCTTTCCTATTTTTTTAGCAAGCACAGTTTTTTCCAAAATCTTTTTTTCTAATTTTTCATCAAAACCATCTAATTCTCTTATCTTATGTGCCAGTGCTGCTTTTCTTAAATCTTCAAATGAACCGATATGCAAAGTTTCATAAAGAACTTTAGCTCTTTTTGGACCAATTCCTTCTATTTTGAGAATATCAAGGATATGTGGAGGAAATGATTTTTTCAAATCTTCAAGTTTGGAAAGCTTGCCAGTTGTCACAATTTCAATAATTTTTTGAGCAATATGCTCCCCGATAGCAGGAAGTTCTGTTATATCAACCTTGTCTTTTACCATTTGTGATAAATCGCTGGCTATATTTTCAATCTCTCTAGCCGCATTTCTATATGCTCTTATCTTAAAAGCATTATAACTTTGTATCTCTAGCAAATCAGCTAATTGGTTAATTATACCAGCGATTTCTATATTTGATATTGTCATGTTATTGCTCCCATAATTGAGATAGTAATATTGTATTGTTTTTTTGCTTAGATAAGATAATTCACGATTATTTCACTTTTAAACTATACAATTTGGGCAACAAAACAAAAAAGGATATTTTATGAAAAAGATTTTAATTGTGACTTTAGCTCTCATATCTGCTACGACTCTATTTGCACGAACTTTAACTTTTGAGGAAACCGCAAGAGTTATAAAAAGCACTCCAGAATATAGAACAGTAACTACAAGAACACCCTACCAAGAGTGTTGGGATGAGCAAGTACCAGTTAGCTCAAACGATTATGGAAATAACGGTATAGGCGCTTTGATAGGCGGAGTTGCTGGAGGAATTTTAGGACATCAAGTTGGTGGTGGAAGCGGAAAAACAGCCGCTACAGTTGGCGGAGCAATCATAGGAACGCTAGTAGGTAATAATCTATCTAATAAACAAAATAGTGGCACGACATATCAAAATCAAAGAAGATGCGTCACAAAGTACGAAGAAAAAGCATCTGAAAAATTTGTAGGTTATAGAAATATTGCGAACTATAAAGGACAAACTATAGTAAAATATAGTGATAGACCATTAAGAAAAATCAGATTACAAGTGAGTGTAAATTATTAGAGCAATTCAAAAACAACAAGAGATGAATAGGGAGCAAAAACTCCCTATTCATAATAGACTTGTTGCGATTATGCCACCCAAATCTACTAAACCTATAAATCCGATTGACATTCTAACCACTTTTATTATTTTTTAGAATTATAGCCTATTT
>CAZYTB010000025.1:9626-24648 GCA_964650375.1 uncultured Campylobacterales bacterium
TTTGCATTTGGGGCAAATAAACGAAATGGGCTTGTATTTTATAAATTTATGCTAGAATTTAATCATGAAAAATAAACCAAAAGGTCTGATATATAAATTATAATACTGAGTCTATGGAAACGCTCTTTAAATCTTTAAAAGGATTTTTAAATATATCAAGAGCTACGATATACAGCTGGCTCAAAGAGAATAAAATATTAAAGGATGGTGTAGATGAGCGAATTTGACCCTATAAAATACAAAGCTATGGTGAAATCTTACCAAAAAAAAGATGATCCAATGGGGTGGTTTAATTCTATCTATACAGATGCAAAAGGAAATCATGAAAATGTCTTTTGGGCTGATCTTAAGCCAAATCCATATTTACTTCGATGGCTAGAAGCCTGTGACTATGAAGCAGAAGGCAAAAAAGCAATCGTCATAGGATGTGGTATTGGCGATGATGCAGAGGCATTAAGTGAAAAAAGTTATGAAGTTACTGCTTTCGATATTGCACCTGAAGCTATTAAACTTTGTAAAAACCGTTATCCAAATTCCAAAGTAAAATATCTCGTTGCTGATCTATTTAACTATCCTTTGCAATGGAGAGAAAACTTTGATCTTATATATGAGTGCAACACTATTCAGGTTCTACCTGGCAAATACAGAATTAAAGCTAGAGATGCTATGGTCTCTTTGCTTGCTTTAGATGGTCATATCATTGTTTCTTGTAGAAGCCGCAAAAAAGGTGAAAACGAAGATGACATACCTTTGCCACTAGATAAATACGAGATGAATGGATTTGTGCGTTGTGGATTAAATGAAAAAAGTTTTTTAGCCTATGATGATACTCAAATTCCTCCAGTTCCACATTTTTTTGCTTGTTACCATAAGCAATAACTTCGATATTTCATTATATTACTACACACTCCCTAAATAGACAACAAGTATACTTTGAATACATTAAAAAATTAGGAGTATAAAATGAAAAAATTGTTAATTCCAATTTTATCAATAGCGGATGTATATCATGTCACTCATCAGCATCTGGTGGAAATTTAGTTTTTGCTCATAATGCACAAGCAAATGCCAAAATGGTTTTTGTTAAATAAATAAAAAAATATAGCTTGCTATTATTTGGTTGCAAGCTATATGTTTATTTGTTGGATAAATTGTTGTTTTTTTTCTTCGCTTAAAAACGAGGCCTTAAAGGAATTTATAGCTAAAGTTTTTACCTGCTCTTTGCTTAAACCTAGGCTGTCTACTATCGCCTCATAATTTTCATTTAAATATCCACCAAAATATGCTGGATCATCAGAATTTACAGTAACTAGAAGACCATATTCTAAAAGTCTTTTTATGTTGTGTTCACTCATATCGTTTATGACTTTTAATTTTAGGTTTGAGAGTGGGCATATAGTTAGCGGTATTTGCCCTTTTTTCAATCTTTGTATTAATACCAAGTCTTCTTCGCATCTAATTCCGTGGTCAATTCTCTTTACATCTAAAAGCTCAAGTGCCTCTTTTATATATGTGCTTCCCCCCTCTTCTCCTGCGTGTGCTACACATAGATATCCTGCATTTTTTGCCATCTGAAAAACTTTTTGGAATTTTGATGGCGGATTACCTAGTTCACTTGAATCTAAGCCTACCGCTTTTATGAAGTATTTATATGGAAGGGAAGTTTTAAGTGTCTCTATCGCCTCTTCTTCACTTAAGTGTCTTAAAAACGACATGATTAAAAATGAACTAATTCCAAGTTTTTCACGAGCTTCATTTAGTGCTTGCACGATTCCTTCTACGATATCTCCAAAGACAATTCCTCTATTTGTATGCGTTTGTGGGTCAAAAAAAATCTCTACATGTACAATATTTTGCTCAAGACATTTCAAGAGATATGACATAGTTAAATCATAAAAATCCTCTTTTGTGATTAAAACACTAGCTCCCATATAATAAATATCTAAAAAAGACTGAAGCGAAGTAAAGCTATACGCTTGTTTTACATCTTCTATATTTTCATAAGGCATTTTTATATTATTTTTCTTAGCCAACCTTAACATCAACTCTGGCTCAAGCGTTCCTTCTATATGAAGATGAAGTTCTGCTTTTGGTAGGTTTTGTACAAAATTTTTCATAATCTAATTATAGCAAATGTCACCTGCTATATGTTTAAAATTATTAAAAAAAATAATCGGTAGATTGGAATCAATTGATTTACTAGACTTAGATTTGTGTGCTTTGGATGCAAAAGTTGATACAGAGGCGGATTCAAATGCTTTGCATTGCGATAACATACAAGTAGATGAAAAAGGCAATGTGTATTTTGAGCTTTTAGATGAAGTTTATGCATCTTATCATGGTAAAAAAATCGTAATGCCGATATACAGGATGAAAAGAGTGAAAAGTTCAAATGGAAGAACTCAATTAAGACCATCTATTAAGATTACTGCTGATTTTTTTGGCAAAAAATATAAAACAATAATCACTTTAACCAATAGATCTGATATGAAATATCCTATGTTAATCGTAGGAGCTATGGAAAAGGTAAGGTGGAAAAGGAGACTTTAGATCAAACTTACCATCAAGGTGGAAGTGTTGTTGCATATAAGCTAAATGAAAAGAAAAAGCTATGGTAATATCTGCTGCACGCGCTATGGGACTTCCCTTATTGATTTGATAATTGATAATTATTTTTTAGTATTAGAAAATATTGGTGAAGAGATAGAAGAACTTGAAAATGAGATAATCTATAAACCATCAAAAGAAAGCATTGAACATGTACATACACTTAAGCGTACACTAATGGAATTAAAAAAATCAGTTTGACCTATGAGAGAAGTTCTCAACACTTTATTAAGGTCTGATGAAATCAATGATGGATACAATATTTATTACAAAGATACTTATGACCATGTAATTGATATAATAGATATTATTGAAGGGTATAGAGATACAGTATTTGGTTTTTTAGATATCTATTTATCAACATTGAGTAATCGTATGAATGAGATTATGAAAACATTATCGATTATTGGAACTATCTTTATCCCGCTCTCTTTTTTGACAGGTTATTTTGGTATGAATTTTAAGCATGAGACTATCTTAGAGTCACAAAGCGGTTTTATGTGGTCAAATATAATTATGCTTATGATACCAATTTCACTTTTGGGATATTTTAAATTAAGGAAGTGGTTTTAGATAAAATATTATTTTTCTAGAAAAAATGGAAATTTTACATCTTTATCAATACTTCTAATATGCAGATCTTGTTGTGGAAACGGAATCTCTATATTATTTTCATAAAGTGCATTATAAATAACTATCAAAAATCTAGATATCGTTCTTTTTGGATAGAGTATTTCTGGGCCATTTATCCAGACGAAAAGTTCAAAATTAACACTACTGTTTCCCATATTTGTCATAACAATACGAGTATATCTTTGAGGGGAATTAATTACATCACCAAAGCCACTCGAATTAACAGCATTTTTGACTACCTCAATTACTTTTTCAGGTTTGGTTCCGTAAGCTACACCAAAAGGAATCTGAAAACGCCTAATTTCATCATTCATAGTCCAATTGATAACATTATTTTGAATAAAATTTTGGTTTGGCACAATAACATCAATATTTGAATTAGTATTGATAGTGGTTGAGCGCATATGAATACCTGTAACATTTCCTTTAAGTGAATCAGATAACTCAATATAATCGCCCACTTTGATACTTCGCTCAAACATCAATATAATCCCGGATATAAAGTTTGAAACAATATTTTGCAGACCAAATCCAATACCTACAGAGAGAGCTCCCGCAAATAACGCAATAGAAGAGAGATTAATACCTAAAATGTTTAAAGCTATAAAAAAAGCGATTATGATGATAAGATAATACCCAATATTTGCAAAAATTGTACGAGTTGAAGTGTTTATTGATTTATAATTTAGAGCAATTTTTTTAATATTAACTCTATATAAACCACCAATAAAAAATCCGACAAAAAAGATCAAAAATGAGATTATAAGTTTAATTATACTAATTGGCGTGTTATTTATATGAAATACCGGTTCTGAGATAATTTCCCAAAAAGAGGAAATTATATTTTTAAACTCTTGCATAGTGGAGCCTGCTAAAACATTAAGTCTTCCTAGATAATGTTTCTCCAAAGTGTTTATTAGCGGCATCACTGCGGATTGTATCGAAGCAGAAGATTCCAGTTTTAAAATATAATTTGAAATATCTTTAGCAATAGAAAATGCAATTTTGTCTTTATGTCCTAAGGCATCTGAAAATTGGTAAAAAAGAGTCGTTGTGATTTTTAATACAATATTTTGATACCTTCTGCTTTCCTCTTTTATAAAATCATTTATTTTTAGAATATGTCCATTTACATTATCAAGAAGTTCTAGGCGTTCTTTTTCGATTTGTAGTTTATTGATCTCAGTTTGAATATCAGCTGCATCTTCTTTAAGTTTTTTTATTTGTTTTTTTAAAACATCTTTGTCAAACTTAATGTTTTTGATTGATTTATCCAATGCAGTAGAGATGGATTTCATATTTTTTGAGATATTATCAAGCTTTTTTTCATAAAGTAATACAGTTTTTGTATAAAAAGTATATTGAAGCTGCAGTGTAAAAAGTTTTGTATCGACTTTTTTTGATTTTTTGATTTCATTGCCGATTATTTTTATTTTATTCTTGATTTCATCTATTTTTTTCAAGAAAGAATCTTTTTTGACAGCACTCTTGATAAAATTATCAAATAATGCACCATACTGATAGGTATCTTTTGGTACATGTATAGGTGCTGCCGTACTAGAAGAATTAAGATCAATACTCGCTAGTTTTTCCAGCAATATTTTTTGCAAAGCTATTTCATCATTTACCTCTTTTTTTTGAGAAATTGATTTTAAAAGAGTTTTATAAGTAACCTGATTTGCACTAACTAATGTATCGTTAATATCTGCACCAATTAAAAAAACATGTAAAGATAAAAATAAGATAAAAAATCTGGTTAAAATTAATGTCAAAACTATCTCCAAAAAATATTTGCTATTATGTCTATTATAACAAATATTTAGTAAAGATTTATGGAATCAAAATATTTTTACAAAATAGCTGATTCACAATTATTTCACTTTTAAGTTTTATACTGCCATTATCAAAACAAATAAGGAGTCAAAAATGAAAAAGATACTTTTAGGAATTAGCCTACTATTTACGCTATCTCAGGCAGATTCTTTTAATAGGCATGGTTATGTAGTAACAAAATCACAGCATACACAAATTGTGACAAGAACAACCTACAACAACCATTGGAACAATAGAACTTCAAGACAAGTAGATAATCGACGAGATGATAGAGTGATAAGTGCGCTCATCGGTGGAATTATTGGTGGAATATTAGGCAACCAAATCGGAAATGGAAATGGAAGAGGTTTTGCAACTATGGGCGGAGTTATCATCGGCGGGATTGCTGGGTCTAACTTATCAAACAGAGGATACAACCGCCAATATGAGACTTATAAACCACAAAGAAGATGGAAAAAATCAAATTGGAAACATAATCACAGAAGAAATTTCTACACAAAAAGAGTAATTGTAGTGCGAGGATATCGTTAAAATATCAAAATTACTTTTCAAATCTCAAAAATTCCGATATGGGGATTTTTGAGACATTTTTAACACTTCATTAACAAATCTCTGATAAAATCACATATAAATTATATCAGGGTATTTGATGAAAAGTATTATTAAGTTTTTTTTAGACAATCCAAGGATGAATTACACTTTGTTTATATTAATAGTATTTCTTGGAATCTACTCCTACATGCACACGCCAAAAGAGATTTTTCCAACATTTGAATTAGATAAAATAAGAGTAACAGGTAGTTATGCCGGGACTTCTATCGATATTTTAAATAAGATTGCCGTTAGAGAAATAGAAGATAAGATAAAAGGAATTGAAGGCATAGATGATATGACTTCTACTATAACTCCAGGATCATTCTCTATCAATCTAGACCTAATATCCGGAGTAAACAAATACAATATTGCAGATAAAATCAAAGATGCCATCAGTGATGCCAAGCAAAACTTTCCGAGTGATATGACTGACCCAAAAGTGACAGTTATAAATACTACAAGGGCACTTCTGACTCTTTCAATATCTTCCAATAAAAAAAGTTTATCTGACATGAAAGAATTTGCAAATGACTTAAAAACAAAAATCCTAACCGTCAAAGATATCTCTGATGTAATTATCTATGGTGATTCTGACATGTACTACAATATCTCAATAGATGAAAAAAAACTTGACGCACTAGGCATAAACAAAAGTTCGTTTTTGGCGGCTCTTTCAAATATCTCTTACATATTTCCTATTGGAAAAATTGAAGGGGGCAGTAAACATTTCTACCTCTCAACTTACAATGGGGCAAAAACTGCTAAAGAGATGAGAAATACAATCATAAATATTGGTGGAAAAAAGGTATATTTGAGCGATGTTGCTACCATTCACAAAAAATATGAAGACTCACAAACTCTCTCCACTATTAACACTAAACCATCACTAAATTTAGCAATCACTCAAGTAGATGGAGGAAATGCTTTAGTAGCAACAAAAAATATAGAAAATTTAATTAAACCGATAAAACTTAAAAACAAAGATATAACATTTACGATAAATAACGACCGTAGCCAAAGAATAAAAGACAGACTCAATATTGTTATATCAAATATATTATTTGGGATTATTCTTGTTACACTTTTATTGGCGCTGCTCATAAATGTCAAAATGGCTTTTATAGTGGGTCTTGGCATCCCGACTTCTTTTATAATGGCTGCTATTTATTTTCATCTTTTTGGCTACACAATCAACATGATATCACTCATCGGAGTTTTATTGGCTCTCGGTATTGTCGTGGATGATGCAATCGTTGTTGCTGAGAGTATTCAGCAATACTTAGAGAAAGGATTTTCACCACATGATGCCGCCATAAGAGGAAGTTCTGATGTTGCTAAACCAGTCATTATGGCCTCAGTTACTACTCTTTTTGCATTTATACCTATTTTAATGTTATCTGGAACTATGGGTGAATTTATGAAATTAATCCCTATAGCCGTTTCTGCCTTGCTTGTTGCTTCTTTGATAGAATCATTTATATTTTTACCACTTCATGCAGCTCACACATTAAATAGCAACTCAAGAGTTCTCTCGTGGGAGCGACCAAACAAAATATACAGCTATATTATCCATAAGCTGATGACTTTTAGAAAAACTTTTCTTTTTCTATTTTTGATAATAGTTCCGGCACTTATATTTTTAGGTGTAAAATCATCAAGATTTCAAATGTTTCCAAAGTTTGATTCAACTACTATGAAAATATCTCTAAAAGCAAATGTGAACACTCCTGTAGAAGAAACTTTCAAATTAGTCAATAAAATAGCGGATGAATTGTATAAAAACAAAGATAAATTTAGCATAAAAACAATTTCTACAACAGCGGGGCATAGAACAAATGCGGAAGGAAGCGGTGAAAACTATCCTTATGTTGCAGGTATAGATATAGAACTATACAAACTAAAACCTTCTAATTTTGCAAATAAATACATCACTCCGTATCTTAGTTTTTATTATGATAAAAAAGATAGAATTAGAGAGAAAACATCTCAAGAAATAGCTAAAGAAATCAAAGAATTTTTAAAAAAGCAATCTTTCAAAAAGAAACTAGGGCTTGAAGAACTCTTTATTAGCGAGCGAAGAGCTGGTCCTGTAAAATCCGATATAAAGATAGGTATAATTTCCAATAGCCCAAAAGAAACCAAAGAGGCAATTGTTGAGATAAAAAATGCCCTTTTAAAACTCAAAGGCATAAAATCATTATCAGATAATGCAAAAAATGGAATAGATGAGATTAAAATCAAAGTAAATGCTTATGGGGAACAGTTAGGACTTAGTGAAAAAAGTCTTGGTCAAATACTCTCAAATCTTTTTTTAAATAAGAAGATAAACACTGCGATTGATAACAAAAATTTATTGGATATAAAAGTTCAAAGCATTAATAAAGATAGCATAAATAATCTAAAAAATATAAAAATTCCCTTAGTTGATGGGCGAGTTGTATCTTTAAGGGAAGTTTCTGACTTTATCATAAAAAAATCTTTTGAAAAAGTCAGTAAAGATTATGGAGAAACTACATTCTATATATATGGAAATGTCAACCCAAATATTCTAACAGCAAGCGAAGCCATAGATAAAATCCAGCCCATATTAAATAAGTTGGAAAAAAGTGGTATAAAAATAAAATTATTGGGAGAGAAAAAGAAAAATACTGAGCTAAAAGATGATATGATTAGTGCAACTTTTATGGCAATACTCTTGATAATACTAAGCTTGCTATATCTATTTAATTCATTTAGAGACACTTTTATAATCGCCTCTGTTATGCCTTTTTCATTTTTAGGAGTTATCATAGGGCATCATATAATGGGCTTAAATCTCAGTATGCCTTCCATCATAGGAGCTCTTGGTCTTATGGGAGTTGTCATAAATGATGGTATTTTGATGGTAACATATTTAAGAACTACAAAAACACTGGATGAGTTTTTTACTGAATCCGCAAAGAGATTAAGACCTATCTTTTTAACATCCATCACCACACTGGTAGGTTTATCGACTTTGATATTTTTCCCAACAGGACAAGCAGTAATTTTTCAACCGCTGGCAGTTTCTTTGGGATTTGGGCTTGGCTGGGGAACGGTGTTGAATCTACTGTATGTTCCTACACTCTATGCAGTGCTGCACAGAAAAAGATATAAGAAGGGATTGGCTAAGTATTAGGAATATTGAACTTAATTAGCTTCTAATTTATCAAACCAAACTTTTGCACAGCCTGTGTCTTGAAGATAGGCTCCTGCTTTAAAATAGTTGAGGTAGGAATTCAAGTAAGTTACATTAGACATATCAACTTTTTTATTATTTATCCAAATTGTTATATAAGAATTTAATACTTTAATTTTCATGTCAAAAAAATCTCTAGGTAAAACTCCCAAATCAATTTTTTGATATTTATCATCGCTTAGATAAAAATATTTGTTTGACAAATCTTTAAATTTTCCATATTTCGAACCCCATGTTGCATCATAATAGCTAAATGGGGCTTGGAATTATCCAAGGAAGTCTTAAATTTTTCAAGAGAATATGGAGCATTTTTGGCAAATAACAATCCAGCAAAACATAAGAAAACAGATATTTTTTTCACTATTGTATATCTAAAAAATGTATCACTATTTCTTTTTTGTTGATTTTTGTTTTAGATTTACCATAAATATTTTCTTCTAAAGTTTCAAGTACACTCTTTATAAAATCATCATTTTTTCCATAAGGCAATAAAACATCAAAAAGTTCTTTATCATTTTTTGCTTTTTTAATTTTCTTAATTATTGGAATCTCTTTTTTTGTTTTATCTTTTTTGCCTACCATTATAAATCCTAAGGTCACTAAAATACCCAATACGAATCCTAATAACAGATATAAGTAATTTGAAGATTTACTAACCATAATTTTTTGTACAACTTGTGGTTTTTCATTAATTTTTATTGTATTTTTACTGTCTATTTTCGGAGCTATTTCTCTTTTTGCTCCGCCTTCTACTTTTATAGATATTGGTTTTGTTTCTTTTATCACAACTTTTTTTAAATCTTTATCAAAATAACTAAATTTAAGAGAGGGGATTACAAAGTCTTTATCTGCAATGAGTGCTATTTTTTGAGTAAAAACTCCACCATATTTGCCATCACTTATACCAGATTTTATCACCGGCTCATCAGAATAAACTACAACATCAGCCATATCAATTGCAAATTTTTTAATATCATCAACATTTCCAAGTCCTTCTATTTTGATAGTTAAATTAACTGGTTTATTTGCTTTTGTTACGGTTTTATCAACACTTGCTTTTATGTTAAACAATCCAAAAACTTCCAAGTTATTTGGCAAAGGCTTTACATGTATGTAAAGTTTATTTGATAAATATTTTTTCCACTTTATAGTTTGATCAAATGAATCAATAAAAGGATTGTTAAAAATATTTCCTCCCATATTTTCTCGCCTTACCGTTCCTATATTCGCCTCAACAGGATTTACTACAAAATCACCCTGTTTTTGAGGAAAGATAAGATAATGATAAGTTTGGACAACAAAATCCTTTTCTACAGATTTTATAGGCTTACCACTGCTTTTTATCCAAAAATCACTAATTTTAAGCGGGCTTAGAGTTACTTGATCAGCCTTTGCACTTAATTTATATTTGAATTTTACATCTAATTTTATAGGCTCTCCTACATAAACATCATTTTTATCCATACTCATGTTTATGAAAAAATTACCACCACTTTTTGAAACAGTTGGTTTTACAACTTTTACACTCACGACATTGGTTTTATATTGTTTTCCATCAACACTAACCTCATAAGATGGTATGTTCACACTTTTTGTCGGTGCAAATGCATATGATTTGGAAGTTGTACTTTTATAAACTCCATTTATTATATTTACACTTTGGGAGGTAGAAACACCTAAAACACCATATCCTGCTATCTTGTTAAGATTTGGAAATTCTGGATTTTCACCATCTATACTTATGGTATAATTTACATTATCTCCACTGTAAATCGTATCTTTATTAACAAAAGCTTTTACCCCCGCAAATAAAGTTGTTGATAATAACAATAGTATAAAAATTTTACCAAGGGTTTTCTTCATTTCTTTTTTCTCCTTTTGTACTTAGTGGCAACATTAGGGTATTGATCCCTCTTTGATTAAGCATTTTTTTGTATTTTCTCTCTTCCATATCACTAATTGGCTGAACTTTCTTTAACTTGCCTGCTTTTTGCTTTTCTTCTTTTTTCTTACTTTTCTGCTCTTTTGATTTTTGATTCTCACCAGGCTTTTGTTGCTTTTCTTTATTTTGGCCTTGTTTTTGCTTGCTGCCTTTAGTTTTTTGGTTTTGTTTATCGTTTTTGCCTTTTTGCTGCTTATTTTGATTTTTATTATTTTTTGAATTTTTATTTTGCTTTTTTTCTTTCTTTTTCTTATTTTTCTTGTTATTTTTCTTTTTCTGCTGCTGCTTTTTCTTCTGCTTTTTTAAAAGCTCTAAGTTATATTTAGTATCTTTATCCTGTTTTATTTTCAAGGCATCTTCATAACTTTTTATAGCTTCATCTATCTTGCCAAGTTTTGCATAAGTGTTTCCCATATTGTGCAATTTTTGAAATTTCAAATTAGGATTATTTACCTTTCCATACTCACTCAAAGCTTTTTTATAATCTTTTGCTTTATAATAGCTATTAGCCAAATCATATTTGGCACCTTGCTTATTCTCAATCTTTTGATATTCTTTTATAGCACTTTTATAATCTTTATCTATATAACTTTTATTTGCATTATTTACAGTTAAAAAATCCAAAAGACCAGCTTGAAGAAAAATTGCACAAAAAATCAATAATATTATCTTTTTCATTTTCTTCTACCTTTCAAAGAGAAATTTGCCATAAAAAACAGCAGTATCGCTAGAGAGAGTGGAAAATAAAACAGTTCCAATTTATCTCTTATGCTGCTTTCTTCACTTCCTTTTGCCTTAAATCTCGACTTTATAGCATTACTGAGCATCGCTATATCTTTAGATGAAAGAGTTGAGCGCATATAAGCTCCACCGGTTTGAAGTGCAAGTTTCTTGATATTTTCATTTATTTTAACAATTACTATATTTCCATTTTTATCTTTCAAGACTCCATTTTTAATCTTTATAACTCCACCTTTATTGGTTCCTATGGCATAAACAAAAACAACGATATTGTGTTTTTTTGCATAAGCAATTTCTTTATCAAAATTACTTTGATCTCCCCCGTCAGTAAAGATTAAGAATGCCTTTTTCCCATTGTTTTGGTATAAGTCATTTGCGGCCTCAAGGGCACTCATAAAGCTAGTTCCCCTAAGATTAATACTGGCAACGCTCATATTTTTAACCAAAAAATCAAGAGAATGAAAGTCCTCACTAAGAGGAGCAACTAAAAACGATTGTGAACTAAAACCTAAAACCCCTACTCTTGCGTTTTTCATATCTTTCAAAAAAGCATAAAATTTCTTCTTTGCAAATTCAAATCTATTTGGATATACATCACTCACAAACATAGAGTTTGAAATATCAAGTCCTACTACAACATTTATGAAACTTGACTTCACTTTAATTTCGCCCTTGTCAATCACAGGACGGGCTAATGCAATAACCACAAAAAAAGCTGAAAAAATTAAAAGTATGTTTCTGACTCTTTTGCTGATACCTCTGTTTTTGACCATAATTCGCTCCAAAACATCTTTGGCAAATATAGTCTCGTACGATTTTTTATTATGTTTCAAAAAGAAAAATAGTGGCAACAATAAAATCAAAAACCAAAGATACTCTACATGTACAAAATAAATCATCCTAAATCCTTATTTCTGACAAGTAACAAGAACATCATAAAAAATAGAGCTAAACTCAAAGGATAAGCAAAAAGATATCTTTTTTTGATATATTTGTTGGCTTTTATTGTACTTTTTTCCAGCCTATTTATGGTTGCATATATTTCTTGAAGTTTTTGTTCACTATTTGCCTCATAAAACTTTCCTCCACTCTTATCTGCAATTTTTTGCAAAACTCTTGGATCAAAATCTCCTTGATTTCCAATTCCTACCGTATAAACTTTAATACCATACTTTTTAACAGTTTTCATAGCAACATCAAGCGGGATAGTATTCACATTATTCATACCGTCAGTCAGTAAAATTGCTATCTTTTTCTTTGCATGTGAGTCTTTAAATAAATTAGAGCTCAGAAATAAAGCCTCATAAAGTGCAGTTCTGCTGCTTCCTGCAATTCCGACTTGTAATCTTGAGATAAGCCTTTTGATACTGTTTTTATCATAAGTCAAGGGAACAGCCACATAGGCAAAATCACCAAATATACTAAGTCCTATCTTGTCATGTACTCTTTTGTTTAAAAAGGCAGTTAATATCTTTTTTACAATTCCAAATTTATCATGTTGGGCCATCGAACCGCTTGCATCAACAATCAAAGATATCTCATAACCCTTATCATTCTTTATGCTTATCTCATCTTTTATAACAGGGCTTGCAAGAGATATAATCAGCAAAGAGACGATAAGAAACTTCAAAATATTGTCTAAAAAGAGACTCTTTTTTGTAGCTTTTTTCAAAAATTTAATAGTTGGAAAAAATAAAGCATCCATCTTTGGTTTGCAAAAAATTTGGCAAATTATAAAAGGCAAAATTATCAAAAATGCCCAAGGATACTCAAATACTATCTGGTTTAACATCTAAGTTCCTTTATGAGGTTTTTTATTTCTTTGCTTAACTCTTCATCCATATCTAGTGTATCTTTTTTGTATTTATATTTTTCTAATTTTTCTAAGATATTAGTAATGTGTGATTTGTAATCTTCATCTATAAAATATGGAATATTAAGCGTAAAGTTATATGCTATATCTTTTGAATTTGCATAATCAATATTTTTTAAGTTTTCTAATGCAATCTTTTTGCTTGTTGGTTTTTTTCTTCTCTTAGGTCTTGTAAACAGATATATAATTACAAGAATTATCAAGATAGCTAAAACAATAAGTGCAATAAAATAGTAAAGCGAATAATCACTTACTTCAACTAAACCCTTTATATCTCTTAGTTTTTCCAATTTTTAACCCTTCAAAATTTGAGAAATTTGCACAAACACATCATCATCTGTATAAATTTTTCCATATTTTATTTTATGCATCAAAAAATGTTCATACAAGTTTTCATCGTGCTCTTTTATCAATTTTCTATATTCACTAATGCTGCTTTTATCTAAACTTAAGTTATCCTCATCCAAAGTAACTGGATCTACCAAAGATAAATCTCCACCAAATTGTGGATTTTCTTCAAATCTGTCTCGAACAATTAGTGCATAAACTTCATTTTTATGTGAAATCGATGATAAATCTGTATCTTCATAAAAATCACCAATCAAAAATATAAGAAATTTTCTCTTTAAGCTAGAATTAACAAAGTGGCAAAAACTATTTATATCTACTCTCTTCCCGATAGGATTTAGCTCCAAAGCATATTTTAAAGTATCTTCTATCAATCCTAAATTTTTTGTAGGTTTAAAGAGTTTTTCCAGTTTTTCATCAAAAAATATAGTTGTAAGATTGTCGCCATTCTTTAGTGAAGAGTATGACAAAAATCCTAAAACCTCGGCCATAACCTCTTGTTTTATTCTTTTTGTGCCAAAGTTTATGGAGCCATTTGTCATAAAAGCCACCACAATATTTAATTCTCGCTCTTCATTGAACAAATTGACTTTTACACCCAATCCTTTTGCGCTGGATTTCCAATTTATAGTTCTTACATCATCACCGATAACATAATCTTTAATCTCTGAAAAATCTAATCCAGTGCCTTTAAAGGTACTTAAAGTATTGCCAAGGTTTCCTGTAAAAACCTTTTTTTTGACTTTTAGAAGTATTTGCTTTAGTCTGTTTTCTAGCATCATTTTCTCCTTATGGAGCTTTAATGGAATTCATAATTTTTTGAACCACTCCGTCAGTATTCATGCCTCTTGATTCTGCTTTGTAGCTTAGTATTATCCTATGTCTTAGTATGCCATTAACTACTTTTGCTACATCAAGTGGAGTTACAAAATCCTTTCCTCTAAGTAATGCCATCGCACGACTTGCTTTATACATGTCAATTGAAGCTCTAGGGCTTGCCCCAAATTCTATCATCTCGCTCAAGTCTTCTAGCCCATAATTTTGGGGTTCTCTTGTAGCAAAAACAATTCTAATCATATATTTTTGAAGTTCATCATCTACATGTACATCGTTTAATTCTTTTCTCAGATTCAATATATCTTCCACATTAGCGACTTGATGGACATCTTCAAAACCATTTTTTGCAACTCTTTGAACAATCTCAAACTCTTCTTCCGGGGTATTATAATCAACC
>CAZYTB010000026.1:0-24547 GCA_964650375.1 uncultured Campylobacterales bacterium
ATGATAAAAAAATAAAGGTATATTATTCATGAATAAAACAATAAAAAAAGTTACTGAAGATATCATAAACAGATCCAAAAAAAATAGAGAAATCTACCTTGAACGAATCGATAAAGCAAAGAGACATGGAGTAAATAGAAAAAGATTGGGATGCAGTAATCTAGCACATGCGATAGCCGCGGTCCCTGAGAGTGAAAAGCCATGGTTGTCACATATGCAAAAACCAAATATAGCAATAGTCACTGCTTACAACGATATGCTCTCAGCTCATGAGCCCTTTAAACTCTATCCTGATTATATAAAAAAAGTTTTGATGCATGAAGGAGCAACAGCTCAAGTCGCTGGCGGAGTTCCTGCTATGTGCGATGGAGTAACACAATCACAGCCTGGTATGGAGCTTAGCTTGTTTAGTCGTGACAATATCGCACAAGGAACAGCGATAGCACTTTCGCACAATATGTTTGATGGAGCGCTTTATCTTGGTGTTTGTGATAAAATTGTCCCTGGTCTTTTTGTGGGGGCGATGGCTTTTGGTCACTTGCCAGGCACATTTATATCAGCGGGTCCTATGACCCATGGAATAAGCAATGCACAAAAATCAAAGATAAGACAAGAATATGCTCTTGGAATTGTAAGTAAGGATGAACTTTTAAAAGCTGAACTTGCATCATATCACAGCAGTGGAACCTGTACATTTTATGGCACTGCAAATTCAAACCAAATGGTCTTAGAGATGCTGGGCTTGCAACTTCCAAACAGCTCATTTATAAACGCAAATACACCTCTTAGAGATAAATTAACTGAATTTTCTGCAAAAAATATTTTAAAGATGACAGAGTCTATGGGTACATATAAACCAATAGCAGATATCGTGGATGAAAGAAGTTTTGTCAATGCAATCATTGGACTTAACGCAACCGGAGGCTCCACAAATCAAACAATTCATCTAATAGCGATGGCAAGAGCCGCCGGAATCACGATAAATTGGAATGATTTTGATGCGATTTCCAAAGCAACTCCACTACTTTGCAAAATGTATCCCAATGGAAAAGCAGATGTAAATGATTTTCGCGAAGCAGGCGGGATGGCAACTGTGATAAGCCAACTCTTAGATGCTGATTTATTACACGAAGATGTGGAAACTATAGTCGGTAAAGGACTAAGTAATTATGTTGTTGAGCCTTGCATTGAAAACGATAAATTACTGTTTTCAGCTGGAGCAAAAGTTTCAAGAGATAAAGAAGTCATCTCTTCTATAAAATCTCCATTTAGCAGCGAAGGTGGATTAAAACTGATGGAAAGCATTATCGGACGAAGTGTCATCAAAACTTCTGCCCTTAAAAAAGAAAATTTGTTAGTCGAAGCAGAGGCTGTAGTTTTTGAATCACAAGAAGAATTACAAGCTTCTTTTAAAGCAGGTAATTTAGAAAAAGATTTTGTAGCAATAGTAAGGTATCAAGGTCCAAAAGCCAACGGTATGCCAGAACTTCACGGTCTTATGCCAGTTCTTGGTGTATTACAGGATAAAGGATTTAAGGTTGCCATTATAACAGATGGCAGGATGTCTGGAGCAAGCGGAAAAGTACCGGCAGCCATACACTTAACACCTGAAGCTAAAAGTGGTGGAATGCTTGCAAAAATAAAAGACGGTGATATGATTAGGTTTGATGTTTTAGAAGGCAAAATCTCTCTTTTACTAGATGAAGAAGAGTTTAACAATCGCCCAATTGAGAGAGCAAATTTAGAGAAAAATTATCATGGTTTTGGACGAGAACTATTTGCTTTAATCAGGCAAAATATAAGTGGAGCAGAAGAAGGTGCAACTATATTTGATTTAGTTGGGGAGGAGAGAGAATGAATGCAAAAGAAGTAATGTTATTATCGCCAATAGTACCAGTAATCGCACTGGAAAGTGCAGATGATGCGATACCTTTAGCTATGGCTTTACTAGAAGCTGGTATAAACATCATGGAGATAACACTTCGGACAAATGAGGGTTTAAAATCCATAGAAAAGATTGCAAAGACAATGCCACAGATGAATGTCGGAGCTGGTACAGTTTTAAATAAGCAAGATTTTAAAGGTGCACTCAATTGTGGAGCAAAATTTGTTTTTTCTCCAGGAATCAGCCAAGAGTTGATGGAGAGTTCAAAAGAGATGAATATCCCGCTTATCCCGGGTGTTGCTACTGCTTCTGAAATTATGTTCGCCCTTAACAACGGTTTTAATTACTGCAAGCTTTTCCCAGCAACTGTTGTTGGTGGAGGTGAAGCGTTAAAAGCTATAAAAGGACCATTTCCTACGATGAAATTTTGCCCGACTGGCGGCGTAAATATAAATAACTTAAATGATTTTTTAAGCCTGGAAAATGTTCTATGTGTTGGTGGAAGTTGGATTGTCCCAAAACAAGCGATTTTAAAAAAAGATTTTGGACTAGTCACTAAACTATCATTAGAAGCATTGAGTCTGATCAAATAAGTTTAATTTTTATGAAAAATATTATAACTATTTCCTTAATCATATTTCTTTTTGTTGGGTGTGCGCTCAAAGAGCCCAAAGTTTTAAAATACAAGCAAAGTATAGACTATCTCATAAAAGATATAAAACCTCTACATGTAGAGATGAAAAATTTTGAATCAAAATACTTTATGCCTTGGTCGATTAGCTCCATCCAACTCATCAAAGATAGAGCTTCTTGGGCAAATATCGCTTTTAAAAAGAGCGGTAAATACTATGGTGAAAATCTTTTGCCTTGGAATGCTGATGATATTGAAAAAATCATAGATAGTACCAATTTCGACGGCTTTAATACTGAGCTAAAATTTGCAATAACTATAAAAAATGCTCAAATCAGAAACTTACCGACACACAAACCATTTTTTAGAAAAACAAATCTTCCGGGAGAGGGTTATCCATTTGATTATATGCAAAATTCCCGCATACATGTAAACACTCCTTTGTTTATATCCCATTTCTCAACGGACGGCTCTTGGGCTTTTGTTCAAAGTCCTTTTTCTACCGGGTGGTTACCGAGTGAGAGTTTAGTTTTGCTAAATCCAACACAACGATATGAATTTAGAAATGCAAAAAAGATAGCAATAATAAAAGAAAATGTTCCGATATATTCAAAAGCCCAAAAATACATAACTCACGCTGAGCTTGGAGCGATTTTTCCTTATGTTAAAGAAGATGATGTGTTTTATTATTCTTACATGTACGCAAATACGCTTGAGGATTTTGGCAAGAAAATATCTGTGCGAATTGTAAAAAGTGATGCGGGAATCATGCCGCTTGTTTTCAATGCAAAAAATATCTCACAAGTAAGCACTCAGTTACTTGGAGAAAAATACGGCTGGGGCGGATACTTAGCAAACAGAGACTGTTCAGCCATGACCAAAGACTTTTTTGCACCATTTGGCATGTGGCTTCCTAGAAACTCTGCGGCTCAAAAAAATGCTGGAACATATATCTCTTTAAAAGGTTTAGGTGACAAAGAAAAAGAGCAAATGATATTAGAAAATGCAATACCTTTTTTAAGTCTAATATACCTAAAAGGACATATTATGCTCTACATCGGTGAGTACAAAGGCAAAGCTATGGTCATGCATAATATCTGGGGAATAAGAACCCAAACCAATGGAAAAGAAAGCAGATACATCATCGGAAAAGCCATAATTTCAGACTTATATATTGGTGCGAATTTAGACAATGTAAAAGACAAATCTTTGTTAATCCATAGAGTAGAGGGCATCATGATAAAACCAGAGATAACAAAATTTAAGAACAACATAGAAAACTAAATAAAATATGCAGAACCAATAAAAAAGAGAAGTGCCAAAGAGACTGTCAAATCAACTTTGTAATCAACTCTACACTTTTATTTTTTTCAGCTAATTCAATTAAAGAAGAGGTAAATCCACTTTTAGAAAATAGTATATATTTTGTTACTGGCAGATCAAGTTCTATATTTTTGGATTTTTGATTTAAAGATTCTAGTATGTCTGTCCCTACTTTTTTATTGCTATACTTACACTCACCTACTATTAAGTGGTCCTGTGAAACTGCAACTATATCTATCTTGTTATTTTTATTCCACCATCTTCCACATTTTAGTACATCATAATTTGTAAGCGTATATTCTATGCATATATTCTCATAAGTTTTTGCAACAAATCCATTAAAATTCTCTTTTATTTTATTTAATACAAAATTTGTATTATCAATCTCCAATTGACTCTTATAATTCAAAACATATAAAAACCAAAATCTAAAAAAATTATCTTTTATAAAATAGAATCCTTTTTTACTTTTCGTAGGATTTAGCTCAGTAACTGGTACTTCTTTATATATGATATCTAGCTCAATCAACTTTGAGATAAAAGAAGTTATATTTTGAACATTTTTATTTAGTTTTCCAGCGATGTTTCCTATCTTGTGTTCACCTCTTGCTATGACTTCAAGAATAGTAAAATAGTTAATTGGCTCATTGACTTCATTTTGAAGTATAAACCTGGGCTCTTCATATAGGTATGAGTTTTTATCTAGTATATTTTTTTCGATAGACTTATAGATATCTTTTGTATCTTTAAACATCTCAAGATACTTTGGAATGCCGCCTAAAATCGAATACAGTTCTATTAATTCATTTTGATTTTTATTGTTGAAAAAGTCTCGTATGCACTTAAAGTTTAAAGCTTCAAGCTTGATAGCAGTTGTCCGTCTGCCATATAATGGTGAACTATAAGACAATGTCTGCTCATACATCATAGATATGATTGACCCACAGAGTATTAAATGTATATTTTTATTTTTTAATAGCTCATCTACTATATACTGGAACACAGAAGGAGTTGAAATATTTATCTTAGTTAGGTATTGAAACTCATCTAGTACAATGATAAGCTTTTTATCTAAATCTTTTTTAGAGACATATTCAAAAAGTTTATCAAAGTTTTTCAATGTTATATCTCTTAAAAAATTATCATCAAAAAAATCAGCAACTATATTTTGAAATCTTTTCAATACAATATTTTGAGTCTCAAGTGTAACTAAAAAGTATATAGAAGGCTTGTTTTTAATATATTCTTTTATGAGAGTTGTTTTACCAACTCTTCTTCTACCGTATATCACACTAAATCTAAAATTATCTTGCAAATATTCATCTTCAAGTAATTGTAGTTCTTTTTTTCTACCAACAAACATATAAAACCTTTATAGTTTTTGAATTATTATAATACAAAAACGATAAGTTGTCAAGAAAAATAAACAAAGCTAACAAAAGAGAGAAGTGTAAAATATGCACCTCTCTCTTTTACTTAAAAGATTATCGATTGAAAGGCTGATTGCCTAAATCTTGTGCACTTGAATTAACTCCAGCCTCAAATGGGCCGAAACTACCTACAAATTTAGAACCATTAAAGATTTTCAACACTATTGTTTCGCCTGCATATTCTCCAGCAATACTCCTATTTGCTGATTGGCCATAGAAAGAGACATTAATAGTTTCTCCTGATTGTGTATTATCTGGATTATCTACAAGAATTTTGCTATAAGCAATAATTGTATAACTAATTCCATCTATATCAACTAGTGATGTAGTAACTCCACCTATATTACTAACTGCTTTATACTGATACTCTGGATATGCATCTATACTCGTAGCATCTGGATCCACTGGAATTACATTTTTAATGATTCCATCATGCAATGAAGCATCACTATTGACTAGCATACTTCTTGTTCCTTTAGCAGGGAGTTCATTTAATTGCATGTCAGCAGAAGGTATCGTTCCGTACACATAAGTCAGATGAATTGTATTTTCACCTGTGATTTCCCAAGTACCGTAATTTTCATAGTACCTATTGTTGAGATAGCTTAAGCCATCTATCTTAAACAGTCCATCTTTGTAGAAGGTATAAGTTTCACTATTTGTAAACTCTAACACTTTATCTTCTATGGCAGAAGTGGTTAAATTTACCGCATTGGTTAAAGTAACTTTTGAACCATGATATCCAAACACTTTTCTAACAACTAGGCCGTTTATACTGCTATCACTATAATTTGTTGCGATTGCTAATGAGCCTGTTTTTAATGGAATGTCATAAAATGTGATATTTACATCATTATTGCCATTCTCATCTTTTATGTAAACAACTCCATTTTCTACGGTATATGTTGCCTTAGATTCCTCTACATGATCCCCTATGGCTTTAGTCCAAAAAGTTCTATTGCCATCATCGCCTAAACCATAAAAATGAGCTACCCTTCCATCACTGAAGATAACAACTTTCTTTTCTATGTCAGATATGTTTGCATCTCCAAAAAAGTGGATAGTTTCATCTTCCACCACTCTTGTCATAGAATTGTTGACATCACTTACAGTTATAGTTGCTGGAGCAGTTCCTGTTATATCTATGATTTATTTTATAACATTTCTACTACTATCATCAGATGGCGCCAATGGATCTATTTCTCTATAAGAGAGCATATCTCCCGCAACAGGTGTTCTTCGTAAAGCTATAAAACTTATACCACTATTACCATTAAAAATATTTGTAAGAGCAACTTGTATTGCATTTGCAGTTGTATTTACATCCCATAAACCTCTATAACGCCAACTTACATTGCCATCAATTCCAATTGCTGAAAAATTGTTATCAGGGAAGAAAGTCATCTTAATGCCATCTACATCAGTAGCTACTGGTACATTGCTGGTAACATTTGCATCTTCATTGGTAGCGCTACTTCCATTCGTTGCCACAGGATCATCATTTACCGGATTTAGTGTCACTGTAAATATTTTAACATCAGCTAGTGTTCCATCACTGGCAGTTACTGAAATAATTACATCACTATTTGCATCATGAACAGGTGTAATGGTGAGAGTCGTACCTACAACGCCAACTGTTGCTTTTGATGTATCTGCTGAAACTGCACTATATGTGATAGTATCTCCATCTACACCTGTTGCATGTAGCGTAATATCAAATGCAGAATCATCTTCGTTTTTTACTTGATCAGAGATATCATCCAATACAGGCACATGTCCAAAACTAGCGCCCAAACAAGTTGCATTTGCATCAGGAAGATTTGAAACATTCATGTCTAAATATGTTGCTAAATTTCCCGGGATAGCTGATGTATCCAAAGCACATACCGCGCTGCCAAGTTGCACAAATGCACTCAATCCTGGGTTATTATCAATCATATTCCCATCTCTCATTCCTGCTTTTAAATCATCTAATAATCCAGGATTTGCGGCAAGTGCAGAAGAGATACGAAGCAATTTAGCATTTGCAGCAGCATTATGTGCTCCATCTGTTAAATCCAAATCTTCCAATGTTGCGCCAGAAGAAACATTAAGATCAAACAAATCAACGATAGCTGTTTTTGCTTGTGCTTGTGCTTCTGCAAATGAAGTACCGCCTTGCATAAGTGTTCTTATATATTGCGCTGCTAAATCTGTAAAAACATTGATATCAGCCGTAATTGTTTGCCCTGAAGTTAAATCAACGATAGCAGATAACGAAGCGGTTTGTATAGTTGAATTATTATTTTCATTAAAATAATGCCCTGAAATCACAAGCTCCGTAGGACCTGCCCAACCAAGGTTACTAAAAGAATAACTGCCAAGGTCATCTGTTGTTGTTGTATTAACCTCAACCACAGTAGTTCTTCTAGAACCGTTATCATCTAATTTATAAGCGGTTACAATCGAGCCCAGCACAAAAGGACCTTTGGCACCCACGCCGCCAGCACCAGTAGATGAAGAAGATGCTGATCCGCCTCCTCCTCCACAACCTGAGAAAAAGATGATAAGCATACTCATCATCACCAAACCAAGAAACTTTTTCACAACCTGCCACCAATATAAAATTTTTATACTAATATGTACATGCTATACCTACTTTAAATTAATTTATGCTAAAGAACTGATTTTTTTACTGAAATAAAATGAGAGTGTAACTAAATGTAAATAAATGAATTTTACCTATTTAAGTTCATAAAAAAGATTGGCAAAAATATTACTATAACCATAATAACAATTAGAAAAACTAATATGTAATTTTATGCATAGTTATCAAATCAGAGAAATTTCCATCATCAGCTTTCTTTAAAACTCTTATATACTCATCTCTTTTTGAATTTTCTTTTGAAAGTAAATCTTCTTGCCATTTTACAGGCATCGAGCCATTTTGTTTTAGATAGATATTTGCTAGCATTCTGGACCAACGACCATTTCCATTATTAAAAGGATGAATCCAAACAGCTCTGTGATGTATCCTAGCGGCAGTTTCATATATATCAAAAGTTTTATTGATTTGCCAATAAGTGATATCATCAGTTAGATTTTTCACTGCTGATGGTATTTTATAAGCCCTTATACCGATAGAGAGCTCAACTTGTCTAAACTTGCCAGCCCAATCCCAAACATCACCAAGCATCTCTTCGTGCAGAGTTTGTAGCCATTCATAACTAAAAGGTGCCATTTTTTTGGACGGAATGGATGAGAGATATCTTAGAGTCGCAAGGGCGATATTGTTTGCTTCTGCAATATATATTTCTTTTAAGGAGTAAGCTTTAGAGTTTGATAATTTTAATCCTGAAATATCATCAAGTGGTGTAGCATCATAAATAAATTTCGTAGAATCTATCATATTATGCTACCCAAATTGAATCTTTATAGCTTCCATACAAAAACTCTTTTTCATATAAAGATATGATGTCATTGATGCAATCTTCCTCTAAACCTTGCATCTCTAATGCTGATGTGCCTTGAACGATAGAAGCTAAATATATAGCTTTTTCTCTTGCTCTTTGTTTTTTTAACACTTCTAGTGGCACTTGTTCATTTCCTGCAAAATCTAAACCCAAAAGATTTGTTACACTTTCAACAGTGCTTAGTTTTACATCTTTATTTGCTAAGAGTCTATTTACAGTCCTAATGCTGATACGACTAAGTTTAGCAAGATTTTCAATGGTGATATTCAGCTCTTTTTTTCTTTGTATGATTTTATTTATCAAATTTACTTGTCTCATAGTCTCTCCTTTATGAATATTATGCCATAAATGGCATTAAATTATATTTAAGATAGATAGTTTTATACAAGACTAATTTAAGTGCATAGAAAAGATTGGCAGCAACATCGCCGTAACAATTACGCCGATAATAGCGCCAACTAGTAAGATAAGTATAGGTTCTAGTAGTGATAACATCAGGTTTATTTTATCACTATTTTCTTCTGTATATAATTCTGATAAGTTTTGTAGTATATCTTTTATCTGACTTGTTTCTTCACCTAGAGATATAGCTTGGATAAATGCTTTATCTACTTTGTAGTTTTGCCTTGAGAGGGCATTTGAAAGTTTTTTTCCTCTTACTAATTCATCTGAAGCATCTAAGAACGATTTTGATATAACGCGATTTTTGATTGTATTTGAAGATAATTTTACTGCTTGAACAAAAGTGACTCCTGCATCTACTAGAACTGATACTATATAAGAAAATTTTGCTAGTTCTGATGTTTGGATAATCTTTCCAAAAAGTGGTAATTTTAGCAATAATTTGTCTATGAAATAGGTAAATCTATAGATTCGTTTATACATGCAGGAAAATATCAGAATAAATAAAAATATACTAGATATCATACTTATCCAATTTGCATTTATATAGTCTCCAAGAGCTATGACAAACTTGGTAATCTTTGGTAATTCTTGTCCTATCTGGTCAAACATACTTGTTATCTTTGGGACAACAACGCTTAGCATAAAACCCACCATAAAAAAGGATATAACAACTATAAAAAGAGGGTATGCCATAGCTTGTGAAACTCTGCTTTTAATCATCTCTTGGTTTTTTAGAAAAACTGATAATTCTTTTAGAACCAAACCCAATGCTCCTGAATCTTCTGCTACTTTTATGGATTGTTTATAAAAGTTTGGTAGCTGGAAGATATTTTGATATTCCAGTGCAGCATAGAAGCTTTTTCCTTCATCCAAAGACTCTTCTATTAAGCTAAAAAATCTTAGCATTTTTTTATTATTTAGATATTGCTGTTTTTCTAGCTTTATGGCATAAACGATGGAGGAAACGCCAGATTTCAGATAGATGGAGAGGTTTCTGCTGATGATAGAAAGGTTTTTAGATGGAAGTTCTTTCGTAAAAAAACCTTGAAATGAATTCTTAAAAATAGAGGATTCTTCTTTGAGATAACTATAAATCACTCCCCTGTTTTTTAATTTGGCTTTGGCTTCAAAAATATCCTTTGCCTCTAAAACACTCTTGGTTTTTGAGCCATCTTTATCTATTCCTTTGTATTTAAAAAGCATTTAGTCTCTCATGCCGACTCTTAGGGCTTCTTGCAAACTTGTTGTTCCATTTTCCACTAATACTTTTATCTTTTGTGAGAGTAAAACTAAACCGTTTTTTTGCATCTCTTCTCTTATCTCAAAATCTTTCATATCTTTTTTAAGCATTGATTTTACATCGTCATCTATCAAAAAAAGCTCACCTACGGCGATTCTTCCTTCATATCCTGTAAAATTGCAATGCGTACAGCCTTTTGACTTATACATGGTGACATTCTCACTTATATCTAATTCTTTTCTTAAGTCATCATCAATGTTCTCAATTTCTTTACAGTAAAGACAAAGCTTTCTCACTAATCTTTGAGCTAAAACACCGAGTAGGCTTGAACTTATCAAAAACTCCTCTATGCCCATGTCGATTAGTCTTGTAATCGCGGCTGTTGTGTTATTTGTGTGTAAAGTAGATAGTAGAAGGTGCCCTGTGAGGGCTGATTGGATTGCTATTTTTGCTGTTTCATTATCTCTTATCTCTCCTACCATCACGACATCTGGATCTTGTCTTAAGATGGAGCGAAGTCCTGAAGAAAAAGTCAAACCTGTTTTTGTATTTACTTGGATCTGGTTTATATTGTTTGTTTTGTATTCTACTGGGTCTTCTATAGTTATTATATTTTTTTCTGGAGTTGAAATCGTCTTTAAAAATGAATGAAGAGTTGTAGATTTTCCACTACCTGTTGGTCCTGTTGCTAAAATCATACCATAAGAATGAGACAACAATGACTTGAACTTTTCAGTTAATTCTGTATCAAATCCAAGTTCTTCTAGCGTTGGAATTGTAGAAGAGTCCATCAGTATCCTCATAACAACTCTCTCACCATAATATGTTGGCAATATCGAAACTCTTATATCCAAACTTTTTCTTGCAATTTTTACTACAGTTCTTCCGTCTTGCGGTATCCTTTTTTCAGAAATATCCAAGTTTGAGATGACTTTAACACGATTTACGATGAGGTTTATGACATTTTTATCCAAATCTACATGTTTAATCAAAACTCCATCTATCCTAAATCGCACCACTCCTCTGTTTTCGTGAGTTTCTATATGTATGTCTGATGCTCTTTTTTTGATTGCTTGGTAAAATAGTGAATTGACAAATTTTATGATAGGAGCTGACTCTTCACTTGTTAAAATATCGGAACTAGTCTTTAAAAATTCTGATATAGACAAATCGTCTTCTAAAAAATCTTCTTTTTCATCTTCACTAAATGAACTATTTAACTCTTTGTCTGTTTTTTGTTCTAAATATCTATTGTAAAGGCGCTCATAAGAAGCTTCATCTAAAAATGCAACTTTATTTTCTATAGAAAGTTTTGCAAGATAATTCAATCCTTCAGCGATAAAATCTATATCTAAAATAGCATACGAATTTTCATCAATCACCGTTAAAAGCAGATGATTTTTAACCAATAATTCAGCATCTACACCATCTTCATATATAGGAAAAAGATCTAAATCGTTAAGTGTAGGAATATTTTTAATTATCATTTTTTTTAACAACTTTATTTTTTTTAATATTATCTACAAATTTATTTTCTAAAGCATTTAATTTTGAAAGAACTACTCTTAAAGATGCCAAGTCTGAGCTTTTATCTATTATATATGGTGTTAAAATTATAACTATACTCGTTTTATCACTGGTACTGTCATTATATTTAAAAGCATTTCCCAATATCGGTATATCTCCAAGAAATGGGATTTTAGAAATAGTTTTATTGATTTTATCTTTAATAAGCCCACCAATAACAATGCTTTCACCATTTTTAACTATGGCAGTTGTTGCTACATCTCTTTTTGTTGTTGTTGGTGTGCCAACTCCTCCTGTACCAGTTACATCTTCTTTTGTTATTTTTATATCTAGCAATACTTTATTGTCACTTGAAATACGAGGTTTGATTTTAAGCGTCAAGCCTATATCTTGCCTTGTAAATATATTTTGTGTAATATCAGTTGTGGTAGTAGCAACGCTTCCTTGTGTGATTATTGATTCTGTTTTACCAACATAAATGGAAGATTCCAGATTGTTCACACAAAGCAAGGAAGGCTCTGAGAGAATATTTGCTGCTCCATCTGCACTAAGCAAAGATATCGCTACACCAAGAGCTAAACCTTTTGAAATTGATGGTACATTTAAATATCCTTTTAGCTCAGGTGAAAGTGGAATTGAGGAACCTCCAAGACTTGTAGCAAAAGAATATAATCCTGCAGAATTCGCAATTCCTCCCTCAAATCCATATTTAGCACCAACTTGCCTTGATTTAGTATCACTAATTTCAACGATTTTTGCACTCACATAAACTTGCTGTCTTGGAGTATCTAAAGTATTTATAAGAATTTTTATCTCTTTAAATTCTTCATCTGAGGCATAGATAATGAGAGTATTTGTCTCATCATCTGCTGTAAACGAAGGCTTTTTAGAATCTTTTCGGATCTTTTTATCCGGACCTATTGGTTTGCTTGAAATGATGGATTCTAATGTTTTTGTGACTGCTTTTGCATTTGAATTTTTTAAACTGACTATATGCAAAGAACGCTGTGAAACCGCATCTTTTTTATCTAATTTTTCAACATATAAAATTAATTTTTTTATAATTTCTTTTCTTGAAATTATGATGAGAGTATTTGTGCCTTCATCTGCAAATAAATCAACTTTTTGGCTTGGCATTTTTTGATTATATATACTATCTGCTATGCTTTTAATTTTCGGTAAAACTAAAGTTACCTTAGAATTTTTAAGGATATAAAACTTTATATTCATCTTTTTTTGAGAATCCAATTTTTTTACAAGTTGCCTAATACTTGTTAAATTTTTTGGGTAATCAGTTATGATTAGACTATTTGCCTCTTTTGAAACTGCTATCTTCCCATACTTACTAAGTAAAAAATTTACTTGTGATAGCATCGCAGGAGATGATAAGTTATGTATTTGGATGATGTCAGTTTGAATCTGATTTAAACTAGACATACCTCTTAAGGGCGGTGATTCTCTAGTTGCATCGCTACTTCTAACTATCTCAAGGTAACCATTTCTACTGTCTATTAGAGTGTATCCTTTGTTTTTCAAAATACTTATAAGTAAATCATAAATTTGACTTTTATTGATAGGTTTTACAGATATAAAATTAACTTTTCCATGAATTATTGAAGTCAACAGTATGTTTTTATTACTAATCTTTGAAACCATTTTTACAAAAGCATTTATTTCCAAATTTTTAAAATTTATCTCAACTTTTTCTTGACCTGCAAATACCAAACTTGCAAGTAAAAGAAAAATACTAATTAATTTCATATGTAATCTCCTTCATCTGCTTATTTCGCTCAAAACCTATCTGTAGAGTAGTTGTATTATCCAACTGATTATAATAAGGGAGCAAGTCCATTATACTATTTAAATTCTTACCATCCACAGATTTTATAATATCATCTTTTTTCAAACCCATTTTGTCAAAAAATGAACCTCTTCTTATGAAGCTCAATCTCAGACCTGCAAACTTTCTGTTTTTTCTTATTTCCTGGACTCTTATATCTCTTAAAGCTTGTCTTATGTTTCTGGTGTATTTTTTAAATTCATCTCTTTGTACGGTTGCATATCCATTATTAATCTCACCTGAAGTTTTTTTATTTGAATTTATTTTATCCTTACTCATTTTGTTTTTTTCCAAAAGAAGCTTAAAATACTTTCCATTTCTTAAAAATGTTGCTGAATTGATTGTTATCTCAACCAATTTTGCATTTTTGTACTTACCTGACAAATCTATAAAAAATGTTTTTGAATTATCTTGTATCACTATAAAATTTTTGTTTTTTTCTATATAACAAGCCGACAAAACTATTCCTTCAAGTCTTTCAGATTTTGCTTCCACTTTTGTTGTAATTTTTTGTTTGTTTACAAAATCATGACTTAGAATTTTAGGAAATTTATAAATAGGTGTAATTTTTTCTTTGGTCACATGTAGAGATTCTAAAATAGTAGTATCTAAGAACAACAAACCAAAAGAGATAAAGATCTTGGCAACCAGCAAAGGAGCTATTATCCACCAAATAATTTGAATGAATTTTGAATTAATAACTAAATTCATATTTCATCCCTTCTTTGCTATTTTTAAAATAATCTTTCAATAAAGCATCTTTTAGTTTATGACTCTTAAGAAGTATATAACCACTCTTTTCAAAAAGTTTTATCTCTCCATCAAAGTTTCCATAACTGGAGTTTCCATCAAAAATTACCTTTTTAGGATTTAAAACAGTGTATCTTGCAACAAGTTTTTTTATTCGAAAATTCTTTAAAAATGGTACTTTTTCACTAACTCTAAAACCATCCATATCAATTTCATTATAGAATATCCAAGGCTTTATATCTATATTTTTTATGGTTCCAACTTGTAATTGATTGAAAAAAACTGTTGAATTTTTTAGCACAAATCTAATCTTTTCATCTCTTGTTTCTTTTGTGACAAATTGCACGCCATTTTCGTTCATAATAACTTTAAAATTATTCCATAAAATATTTTTTGGAAAAAGCAACACAAACCAAATAATAACTAAAAATACAAATAAAAGTACTTTTTTCATATCTGAACCTCTATGTATGCATATGCTCTTTCTCCAACTTTTTCTATATCAATCTCTCTTATTATAAGTTTTGAGTTAAGCAGAATTTTGCCTAATCTATCTAAATCTGTATTTCCCAAATTCTCAAAAACCATTGTATAGACTCGTTTTTTTATATATTCTTTTGTTGGCTTAAATATACTTTTTATTCTTTTGATTGACTTTTTATTTTCTTCTGTACTTCCATGTAATTTCTGTAATCCTCTCAAAATCTTTGCACTTTTTTTAAAATTTTGAAAAGTTTGTAAATCTTTTTCATAGCTAATTCTTGCACTAAATTGATAACAAAGAAGAAGTATGAAAACTACTATAGAAGCAAATGTCACATATTTTTTTGTTTGATGCTTCATATTTGCACCTCTATAATTAAAAACTGATTATTCTTTTTGCTTTTTAAAATTTTTAATTTTTTTGATAGATATTTTTTAAACTCATCCTCTCTGTTTTTACTCTCCAATTTAGCAGATAACACGAGAGTATTTTTATAAAATTTTATGGAATCAAAATATTCATTCTTTTTCAATTTGAAGTTATCTACATAAGATATGCCTTCTTTTAGAGCTTTTTGAGGGTTTTCAATTTTTGAGAGTTCATTTTGCATGCTTTTTAACTGGAAACTATTTGTGGGGGTATTATTTTCTTTGATAAAAATTTGCTTTTGTTCTTCTAGATATTTTTTATCTATTTGAAGTTTTGCAATATTTAACAGAACAATAGCATTTAATAATATAAAGATCCAAAATACAAGATTTAATTCTTTTTTGTTCACCTTTATCTTATCAAATTTTTGGGAAAATAGATAATTTGAAGATAACTTTTTATCCATAAAAACATCTTCAATACTTTTTATTTCACTGGCATCTAAAAATCTTAAAGGGGAATATACTAGTATGCCCTCGTAAGATAACAAACCAAACTTATCATTAACTTTAATCGTTATATTATCGTGCAAAAATTCACTCTGGACTGCATAGATTTTATCTACTAGTGACATATCGATGCCCAATGTTTGCAGTTCTTTTATTATACTTTGCAAATCATATGCGATGATTATGAACTCATTGGATTCTAACTTGAAAACTTTATATTCAAATTCTCCGTGAGGGAGTATTCCATCAAATATAGAAGGAGCCATTTTTTTAACTTCATAAGAAAATCGCACATTTAAAGAAACTTTTTTAACCCAATAAAATTCAGGAGACAAAACTATGTTGCTTTTATCTTCTAATCTTTCACTGAAATTTTTTGTTACAAAAAGAAGTTGATTTTTTGCACCACTAAAAAAGCTCACTTTTACTTGCCTCTTTCGTTTTTATATTATATACAAAAGCAACTCGATTGGAAATTGAGTTTACTTGATAGTATATTTTAACTAAAATATAATAATTATTCACTTTTTTAAAGCTTTGCAAACCATATTTAGCAGCTATTTTTGCATAATCTGGATCTTTTAAGTCACCACATCCTGTGAAATCTCCACTATTAAACCCCAAAACATTTACCAACTCCTTGCTCATCCTGTCACAATCAACAATATCTTTTTGTGTATCACCAAAAAAAATTAGTCTATCCCAAGGAACATATAAAATATTTTTATCGTTGACTTTACTCACATAATACCTCAAGAGAGTCTTAAAATGGGAAAAATTAACTATTTTCCCATTTGAAAACTTTATATCTTCTCTGGAAATCTCACTCATAGCCTGCCTGGACACATCATCTTTATCTATCGTGTCAAGTACTAAATCTATAAAAAAACTAGAGTCTAAAATATTGTAAGTTTCACAAATATTTTGCAAAAATTCTACCATATTTTTGTCTATTTTATTGTTGATTAAAATCGAATTTATATTTACTTTATTATTTAATGGCGCCAACTCTACATCTAAAGATAAACCACTGTTTTTATCATAAAAAGGAGGTGTTCCTGTAAGAAAATTAGATAAATCATTGCTATCGTTTATATCTCTGGCAGAAGTATTCAAAATGGATTTTACATCAAAATATATAATGGCACTCTGATTTTTAACCTCACTCTTTTCAACCTCATCAAAAACCTTTTCTGAGAGAGAAAACATGTAAGCTATAAGTGCTGTCAAAATGGTGATAAAACCTATGGTTATAAGTAGAGCTATGCCTTTTTTCATACTATATATTTTACATGCAAGATGATTAAGATGCACTGAACTTTATTATTTTTAATGATAATATCTACTAATTTTATCAATATTCAATATAAAATTTGATATAGTTTATAAAAACTTGGAGTTATTTATGAAAAAAGGTTTTTCACTAATCGAGCTTATGATTGTCATCATAATCTTAGGTCTTTTGGCTTCTTTGATTATGCCAAATCTTATAGGTCAAAGTGAACAAGCAAAAAGAAAACTAACTTGTGTTCAGATGCACTCACTCTCAGATGCTCTAAAATCATTTAAAATAGCAAATGGCTCATATCCAACTACAACTGAGGGCTTAAAGACTCTTATGAAAAATCCTGATCCTTCAATCTATACTTCGTATCCAGAGGGAGGCTTTATAGATAGCAAAAAATTACCAACTGATCCTTGGAAAAGCCCTTATATCTATGTAAAAACCACAGATTCGTTCGATATTATTTCCTTAGGAGCTGACAAAAAAGAAGGAGGAAGCGGAAACGACAAGGATATAAAACTTTCAACATGCGAGTAAGAGCTTTTACCCTTATTGAAATTATAGTTGTAATCATACTTATAGGTGTTATCTTCTCTTTGGTTTTAAGCAACTTTACTTCGACAAGCAGAAAGAATAGTTTATTAAAAATGAAAGATTTACCATTATATATAAAAAAAATGTATCCAAAAGTAGATAGCACTCTTTACATGTATGGAGAAAATTGCGATAAAAGTGTCATCAGTTTAAATAATGATTCTTATATAGAAACTCCTACTTTTGGGTTTAGAAAAGAAAATACAATATTAAATATAAATATTTCTCAAGATTTTCGTAAAGTTACTTTTTTAGAAACCAGAATTGATAAGAAAAAAGAAAATATCTGTTTCAAGTTAGATTTTCACAATGGGAGATTTTTTGATAAATTTATAATGACCTCAAAAAATACTTATTATCTTTTTTCACCGTTTTACCAAGAAATTAAAACTTTCAAAACACTTGAAGATGCCCAAAAAGCATATAAAAATAACGCTTTATATCCCAATAGTATAGATGAGTATTATCATGAATAATAAAAATGGTTTTGTATTAATAGAGATTATAGTAAGTGTTATGCTGCTTTCCATCGTGGGTATCGCACTTTTAAAAATAAATTCAAATCAAAAAAACCTATACACCATAGCCTCTAAAAAGCTGGAATTTTCCAAATATATATCTATAGTAGTAGATAGACATTCTATAAATCTTCACAATAAAGATCTAAATCTATATGATCTTGTTAAAAACAAATATGTCCTAAAAGATGATGCTCTTATAAAAATATTGAAAGACTCAAAAGTAAAATATACACAAAAATATAAATCTATAGTCAGTTTTAAACGAGATGATAATTCTCCAAAAATAAATATTTTAATAGATGAGATAAAAATATCAGATAAATCAGGCTCATCAAAATATATAACGATAAATATGTGATGAAAAAAGCTTTTACTCTAATAGAAATTTTAATATCAGTGGTACTTCTAGGGCTGATTAGTATGTTTGTTTCATCAACTATATATCAAACCAAAAGTAACAATAAATTTTTTGAAAAGAAGGTAAAAGCTGACAGCAAAGTTGAAATGCTAACAGATATTTTATATAGAGATATTTTTCAATCTCTTGACATAAATACTACAAACTCTAAAAAATATACTGTACTTAATCTAAGAAGTAAAAATTCGATATATGGGATAGAAGACCCCTATATAACTTGGCTTGTATTAAAACAAGACAATACTTTAGTGAGGTTTGAATCAGCAAAAAAAATTACATTGCCCATAAGAGAAGAGCAAAAAAATGTAATCTTTGCAGATATGGCTATACAAAAATGTGAACACTTTAACATAAATCTATCTAAAGATAAAAAAGATATACTCTCTTTTATAAAAATTAAAAATCAGAACCCTATAATTTTTGAAGTCAAAAAACTATAAATAACCAGAAAGAAACTATACATGAAACTTTTGTCCAAAAATGCTCCGCTAGAAGAATCAATTAAAAAAATGCAAGATGTTTTAGCTAGTGTTGGGTGTAAAACCACTTTTTCACAAGAAAAACATCCGCTAAAATATTGTTACTCTATAAATCTTGCTTCAACTGAGGCTCCAAATCATATCTATTCAAACGGAAAAGGAATAGTCTCAGATGCATCTATGGCTAGCGCTTTGGGTGAATATATAGAGCGACTTCAAACAAATAATTTTTTTATCGACTTCCATCTGCCAAATCGAAAGTATTATCCAGATGTTGTTGCCTTTGAGTTTGGTGGAGAATATTTAAGCGAAGAATTGCAAAAAATTTATAATCCTGATGGGAAACTTTACGATGAAGATCTTGTCGATTACAATAGTGACTATACGGACAAAGTCGTTGCGTTGCCCTTTATAAAACAAACAAGTGGCGAGAGCATTTATATCCCTCTTAATATCTTGAGCAATCTTTATGTCAGCAATGGTTTAGCCACTGGAAATACTCCTAAAGAAGCTCAAGTGCAAGCTTTGAGTGAAATATTTGAGCGTTATGCGAAGATAGAAATTATCAAAAATGGCTACGCTCTTCCAAAAATCCCAGATAAGATTGTAAAGTCTTTTAAGAGGCTTCATAATGATGTTTTGGCGCTTCGAAAATTAGGCTATATCGTAGAAGTCCTTGATGCAACACTTGGTGGTAAATATCCTGTGACTGCTATATCTTTGATAAATCCAAACAACTCTACTCTTTTTGTTTCATTTGGCGCTCATCCGATTTTACAAGTTTCCTTAGAACGCACTATGACTGAGCTTATGCAGGGTCGTGGGTTGGAAAATCTTGATGCTTTTGAAGTTCCTACATTTGATATGAGTCTTGTCTCAGACAGTTTCAATCTTGAATCTCATTTTATAGATTCAAATGGCAAATTAGGTTTTGGGTTTTTAAGTTCAAAAAAAAGTTTTAAATATGCATCTTGGATGTATGACGGTGTTGGCAATGAGGCAGAGTACAAATATCTTCTGGATATTATACATGTAATGAAAAAGGAGATGTATTTACGAGAATATAACTATCTTGGATTTTACTCCTGTCAGATAATCGTCCCTGGAGTCTCTGAGGTTTATCCGATAGAAGATTTGATTTATAATAATAAAAATTACGGCAAATTGATTCGAGATATGGTTTTAAACTTTCAAAAATATGACGCAATAGATATACTTGATACAATTGAGCCTTTAGATAACTCACTAAATATAGAAAAATATATCGGCGTGATTTTTGAAAATAACTTTACTATGATAGAGTTCAAAGCCCAAATTCACTTATTGCTTGAAAACACTGAAGAAGCTCTTGAATTACTGGAACTAGGGGATAATAAATTAGGATATATTGTAGCTGAACTGATTAGAAGGAAAGAGGAAGAATTAATTTTAGAAGAGTATGAAGAGGCTTTATTTAACATCTTCACGCAAGAAAAAGTTGAAAAAGCATTGAAAATATTAAAAGGTGAAGAATTTTTGGTGGACACTACACTTCATACTGATTATAATAACATGTTGGCGATGTATGATAGATTGGAAACAAAAAAAATCGAGACTTATCGTTGATAAATTAGCGCGCAGTTTTGATATATTTGCGCGCTATTGAAAAACCTTATTTACTCAAAATGCGAGAGTACTTTATCTTTCGCAATTTTTGTCAAATTTTGCGGAACAACTTTTTCTAAAGTTTTTTTAATACCTGAGTCTAATATACTCTCAAGTTCATTACATGTATCTTTGGAAAACGCAAGATACCAAGATGGTGGTGATTCTCTTTCTATGATTGTCTTAATATCTTCGCTGATTGCTTTAAGCGTTTGCTTATCTTGTTCTAGCTTCATATTATGTTTTTCACCGGTTGATGCACCGGAACCAGCTGCAAAGCGTCCCATTTGGTCACTTTTTAGCTCATTTTCCTTCTTGCGTGGCTCTATATAATCAATATCTGTAATTGACTCCAATGTGATTGACTCCTTTTGTATTCCATGATGTTTCATATGACTTACCTCTGAAGTTTCATGTCCGCTTTCTTCAACCACATCTACCACCCTGTATACTTTTAGGTGTCCTAAATCTCCGATAACAATAATACTTTTATTGAATTTCATAAAATCCTCCTAAATCTTTTTTATATATGCACATAATACTCTCAATTTCTTAAAAATTTTCTTTTAAGGACAAAGAAACTCTACTTTTTTCCAAGTCAATGCTGAGGATTCTAATATTTTTCAATTGCTGGTTTATACTCATAACATCCATCAAATGGGAAATTCTTTTTTGAGAATACTCAGATATGTGTAAAAGCGCATCATTTTTTAAGCCAATGTCGATAAATGCTCCAAAATCAGTGATATTTCTCACAACTCCGCTGACAATATCCCCTTCTTTTAAATCTTCTATATTTTTAATTTCTTCACAAAAAGAGACTTGTTCCAACTCTTCTCTGATATCGTATCCGGACTTTTGTAATTCCACTACGATGTCTTTTAGACTCTCTATCCCACAATTAAATTTTAGTGATAAATCTTTTAAAATATCCCCGCTGATGTTTTCCAAATCAAACTCTTGCTTTAAATATCTTGCAACTTCATAATTTTCAGGGTGAATTCCACTGTTGTCCAAAAAAGACTCACCATCTTTTATCCTCAAAAAACCAACACTTTGCTCATAAGCTTTAACTCCTACTCCCTTTACATGTAGAAGTTCTTCTTTTCTTGTAAATTTTCCTATTTCTTCCCTATAAGAAATAATATTTTTGGCTAACTTTTCACTAATTCCAGATACATTTGATAGCAGTTTATATGAAGCAGAATTTAAATCAACCTCTACTCTATTTACAAGATTAAAGGTTATAGCATCTAATTTTTTAGCCAAATCACTTTGATTTACATCATGTTGATATTGCCCAATGCCGAGTGATTTACCAAAGGTGGGGTGATTAAGAGTTCGTGTAAATTTCCACCAAAAAGATTTATAGCTTCGTCACTCGCTTTTTGTTTCAGATTTGACAAAAGCTCCCTCTTTAAACTTGGAAGCAATAATCTTTTCAATCCATCTACACAAGCACTAAAAACATACTCTTTCGAGCTATTGGCATCATGCGGTATTCTAAATTTCTTTATGCCATTTATCAGGTATTCTTCATCAGAATCAATTTTAACACTTAATTGTTTTTCATTCACAGCTCTGAAAATTGCCAAAAGTCTATGTGATTTTATATAGCCGACATTTTGTGTTATATTTGCCAAATCTTTATATAAACCATTTTCTTCAAAGGTTTTCGTTTTTTTAGTAACCAAAACACCGTAATTTTCCAAATTTCTCCTAAGAGTTTCTTTTGTTTTTATATCTTGGGCATAACGAAGAGCGATGATATCCGTGGCACCATTTATAACATCATCTATATTTTTTACATTGTCATTTAAAAAAGCCTTGGATTTATGGTTTATCTCATCTTTTGAATAACGCATACAAGAGATAATATTTGCCAAACCTTCCAAGTTATTTCTGATTGCATCATCTGCTCTTGTACTTTTTGTGCCTTTATATGGCTTATAAATATCCTCAAGAGTCCTAAGAACTGTTGCATTTTCTATTAATTCTTGAAGTTTGCTATTTAGGACTTCTTTTTCTTTTAAAATATTTAAAATTTCTTCTTTTCTCTTTGTAAGCTTTAAACTATATTCATAAATTTTTTGAAATTTCAAAAGAGTCTCATCTGAAACATTTGAAGTCATATCTTTTCTATACCTTGCGATGAATGCAATAGTACATCCATCTTCAAGCAATCTGATAATATTTTTTATAGATTTTTCGTTTAGGTCAATTTTTGTTTTTATAATTTCAATAATATTTTGCATTTTTATCTAATAAACTTTTTATTATTATTTTTCTTTAAATAATCCTTTAAAAAAATCTTCTATATTTCCTGGGGCATCTGAAATAGTCATAAATTGCCCCATTGAAAGGTTAGGTAATGAAATTGCTAAATAATATTTTGCGGGTAATATTGTAGCTTTGCCATCACTCACCATAACCATGTAAGGCAAAAATGCACTGTGATTTTGTTGTTTAATTGCTGGAATATAAGCACTTTCTCCATCTTTTGTATCCATATTAATACCATATAATTTTGAGGTACCCAAGTCTAGTTCAAAAACTATTTTATCTTTTGCATTAGCCCTTAGAATTGCATCTAGATTCTTACCATGAGCAACCTCAATCATATCCCCGTAGTATGGCATAGCAAACATAAAATGATATCCTTTTATATCTCCCTCGCTCAAAGCTTCTTTGCTTCCTTTTAGCCAAGGAAATGCACGCATAAGGCTTGTTGAAATGCTTTTTAATGCTTCTTGGTTTAAATCATCTTGCATAAATGCCCTCAAAAAATAATTTGGATTTGTAAATACTATTTGCTTATCTTTAGCAGAAATTAAAACTTTTTGCACACTTGCAAATGTCCGTTTAGGTTTATTACCCATTTTTTTTAATGCATCCGATGTATAGACTATGATATGATAATCACTATTTGACATAGCATTATATTCACCTATAACGGTAAAACCTGCATGTACAAGTTTATTTTTTACAACAGTTGATGATAGAAAAGGACCATAAAGATATGTGCTTATCTCCGCTGCTGCTAATGAACTTACTAAAAAAGCAAACAACAAAACCACGATTTTTCTCATTTTGACTCCTTTTAATTTAGTATATGCTATCGATATAGATATACTCATAACATCCCTAGCCCAAAATAAGGCAAGAGTTGTATTAAAGTATTATATTATAAAGTTTTATATTATTTCTTAAATTTCATGAGTTAAATATTTACGACCGAAATTTCTATGACATCATATTCATTTGTTATATTTATCTCGAAGTCTATAATGGTCACTAAAATTCCTTTTAAAATGAAAAAGCAAGATAGTATGAAAAGTGATAAATATGAGAAATTGGAAATTTAACTGTTCAGCTAGCGTTAAACAGTGGGTAAATTGAGCGGAATAATCCGCTCAATTAGGGAAAAGGTTACAGTGCTGTAACATTTTCTGCTTGAGGACCTTTTTGACCTTCACCTATTGTGAAAGTAACTTTTTGGCCTTCGTTTAAAGAAACACGGTCATAACCTGTATTATTTATTTGACGAAAATGTACGAATACATCTTTTCCACCATTTTCTTGTTCGATAAATCCGAAACCTTTTTCACTGTTGAACCATTTTACTGTTCCATTTAACAATTCTTCTGCCATTTGATGCCCTTTAAGTTTGAATACACCCTAATCTAGGATGCTTGAAAATATAATATGAAGTTTTTCTCTCTAGTGATTTATTGTCGATTTAAAGGTCACCAATATAACGC
>CAZYTB010000027.1:0-23157 GCA_964650375.1 uncultured Campylobacterales bacterium
CTTAAACGAGGACGAAATTATATACAATAGATGCTTAGAGTTTGCTTAGAGGGGGGGGGAATTAATTTGAAATTCAAATATTCCTACTATAATCTATAGTAAAAAATATATTTTTATTCTCCGTTTATATTTTATTTATTCTCTTATTATAAAATAAAAATATTAAATTATATCAGGAGTTACAAAATGGCATTATATGACCGTAAATACATAAGCCACGAAGCAAACAGTGCTAGTGGAGAATACCAGCAGACACAACCAAAGAGTAATATGGCTATATTTGTTAAACAGACTTATCAACTATTTGCCGCATCTTTACTTGCTGCGAGTGTTGGTGCATATATTGGTGTTGGGATTGGACCTGCTATTTCAAGTTGGTTTTTTGGGTTAGTGATATTAGAGTTTGTATTTTTATTTGGTTTGTACGCTGCTAAGAAAAAGGCTGGACTAAATTTAATACTATTATTTGGTTTTACATTTATTAGTGGTTTAACTTTAGCACCATTGCTTATTTCAATACTTGGAACTAGCGGTGGAGGCGGGATAATTGCAAATGCATTTATGCTAACGACTGTTGCTTTTGGTTCACTTTCCATATTTGCTATGAATACTAAAAGAGATTTTTCTGCAATGGGAAAAATGCTTTTTATTACATTAATTGTAGTAATAGTTGCCGCCCTTATAAATATCTTTTTACATAGCCCTATAATGCAATTAGTAATAGCAAGTGTCAGCTCTATTCTTTTTAGTGCATTTATTCTTTATGATACTCAGAATATTATAAAAGGTAGATATGAAACCCCGATAGAAGGAGCAATAGCTCTTTATCTTGATTTTTTAAATCTTTTTATATCTTTATTACAAATTTTAGGAATTTTTGGAAGCAAGGATTAAAAATGGAGGGGTTTCCCCCTCCTAATCTTAAGCGTAATGTTTGAAAAAACCGCTAATATGTGTGCAACAGCCTGTTGCATTCACGGTTATCAAGATGGCACATTACCACTGTCGCTAGCGAAGTTGTTTAGGAAATCATAAACATTTGATAAATATTTTTTCTTCAATGGTTTTGCTTTAGGGCATATTTTCATAAGCTCTTCATTTAGCTTACCAGCCTTGAAGATTGATGTCCACTCGTCTTGGGTATGTTTCTTAGCTAAAACTCCGCCATTGAAGCCACAAGGTCTTTTTAATTTTTTAACAATTATTTTTTGTCCCTTGCTTGAACTTGCAAATGCTGAAGTGCTAACTAAACTCAAGCCAACTACCGCTGCGAGTATTAGTACCAGCAGTTTCTTCATTTTTTCTCCTTTCATAAGATTGATATTATTATAACACATTATTTGTGAAGCAATTGTGAATTTAATGCTCTCTGACTTTTGAAACTGAGAAAAGTGAATTTACCAGTTTATAAATAGCCAATGCAACACCAAAAGAGCCAATAACTATCAGAATTTCCGCTTGATGAGGCCACGCATAATTAATAGTCTTTGCTACGCTGTAGAAATCATATTTTTCATAACCAACTCCAAATCTATCTGAAAGAGGATTTGCATTTCCACCATATACAAATAAGTACCTCCCAATATACCCGCCAATTACTGTAAAAATTGAAGCAAATACAGTTAAAATTGGTTTTCCTGGTCTAAATATCAATAAAAAAGGTAGAGTCATTGTTAAAAGTATATATCCACCAAAATATGCGTACTTGAATGGCCCAAATAAAATAAGAAAGGCCCAAGATTTATCAACAATTAAATAAGCGAATACTTCATAAGCAGCTAAAATTGTTATAAAAAACAACATTGATTTTCTGATTACTTCCATTAAATCGGCATAAATAGCACTTCTTTTGTGATCAAAAAATGCATACAGTCCCATAATACCCAAAGAAGAAACAAAAGCAGAGATAATAAAATAGAATGTCAAATATGGAAATTCTGTCCATAGATGCCTAGCTGTATTCATAGAAAAAAGCTTTGCTTGGATAAAATATTCTACCACATCAACGCCAACACTCAATAATAAAACCGGTAATGCTAATGTTTTTGCCAATTCTATTTTATTTGTTATCAACAAATAAATTTCAAACAAAACAAATGGAATGTATATAAGATATAATGGGAGCATTAGCCACATGCCAGCATTAAAATTAGGAGTTGTAAACATACTTGGCATATTTAACATATTTAGATCTGTTGCGATTGTAAACAAACCAGCAAAAACCATAGCAAGTCCAACAACCATAAATCCTGCGGCAACTTTTGCAACTGATTTTATATTCATAATTTCAGCCAATGCAACTAAAAAAATAATTCCGCTTCCTGTATATATCATATACATATAATTCACGATAAATAATGTCCAAGGAATTTCTCGGTTAACTTCACCTACATGTCCAAAGATGGCATTTTTCATAGCTTCTATCAGATATGGACTTGTTGGATCCAAACCTGCGGTATGTGCATTTGCAACAACACTAAAATATCTCTCATCAAAAGCTTCATATATCCCATACAACCCGACTGCCAATAGAATATAAGATATAATCATAGTTCTATTGAAAAGCAATTTAAATATACTGATCCTATTTATTTCAAGCCCAGCTATTATGATTTTGTCCATTCTGCACTCCTTCTAGCCTTTACTTGGTCATAAAATGGTTTAATTTCATTCCAAGTATGAATTTTAGTATTTTTTGATACTGTTTGAATTAGGAAATTTTCATCTTCTGGTACCAAATAAAATAATTTGGGAACAGTCCCCTCGTTTTCTTTAGAAAAGAAAAATTTTCTATTCTTAAGAAGTTTCACCAAATCACTATCTTCATCATCCAAGTCACCAAATAGTCTAACTTTTGTCGGACATGTAGCTTGACATGCAGTAGTGCCATATTCTTCAATTCGATGATTACAAAATGTACATTTATCGACTGCCACTATAGTATCGTCAACAAATCTCGCATCATACGGACAAGCCTCCATGCAGCCTTTACACAAAATACACTTAGTTGGGTCAACCATAACAATTCCGCCATCTATGATATGGCTAGCATGTGTAGGGCAAACACTAACACAAGGAGCATCCAGGCATTGGTTGCATTGCGAAGGATAAAGGCTAACAAAAGGTTTGCCAAACATTGTGCCTTCTGTGATTCCTACCCAAATTCTTTGTTTGTCAGCTCCAAGTTGAACACCATTTTCTTCTTTACATGCTACTTCACATGCTTTACAGTTGATACAATTTTGATAATCAAGTGCCATTGCATAATTCATAATTACACCTTCCTTATATCTACAATGGTATCATGCATAATAGCACTACCAAAAACAGGTTCAATCTTGTCTTCAATTATCTCATTATCACTTGCGCCATTTCTATAAGCAAAAGTTAATCCTGATGATTTTGCCCCAAATCCATGTATATAAAAAAGAGTTTCTGGCAAAATTTTTGGTGTTGGATATGCTTTTATTTTAACACTTCCAACTTTACTAGTAATTTCCACCTCGTCGCCAAATTTTATACCTCTTCTGCTGGCTTCTTTATCATTTATCCAAACGAAGTTCTCTTTCATTAACTCTAAAAGCATCACATTGTTTTGTGTTGCATCTTGAGTAAATTGTGCATGCCTTCCTGTTATAAATTTAAATTTATCTTTTGGAACTTTTACATACTCTTCATCTCGCCAAGTTGGCATGGGATCAATACCTTTCTTTTTCATGCCTTCCAAATAACACTCTACCTTTTTGCTTGGAGTTTTGAACATTTTTCTAAGCGCTGCTATATCTCTAGGATTTATACAAGTATCATGTAGATATGCATCTTTATCTGCTATTTCTTCTAATTTTTCAATTGAATAAGCTCTTTTATTTTCAGGATAATATTCAAAAGTATTATGATCTATTTTTTTAAAATACTCATCCATGTGAGGATAATAAACCCCTTTTTCTCGAAGTTCCTTCCAAGCCACTTCTCCATATTTGCCCACAAACGAATGTTTGTTCATCTCCTCTTGAGATTTTCCAAAAGCATCAGTCAAGTCAAAACCATTTTCTTTATAATAAGCTTCTTCATCTTTGGTATCTTTCAAATCACTTTGTACATCTTCATCATATTTTTTAGTATTTTCCCAAAGTGGGCGTGAAAGTTTTTTTGCCAAACCCTTCATAATGTCTATCACAGGTTTTGTCTCATACATAGGATCAATAACTTTTTGACGAAGCACAATAGCAGGCTCAGTACCACCAAATGATTTGATAGGATCTTCTCTCTCCAAGTAAGTACACTCAGGGAGTATTACATCTGCCATCATGGCTGTATCACTTGGCATTGTATCTATTACAACAACAAGATCAAGCTTTTCAAACATTTCTTTTGTTTTTTTGGTATTTGGGACTGAGAGCATTGGATTTTGTTTATATACAAACATTCCTCTAATAGGATATGGCGTATTTCCTTGTGCTACCATATTTCTCCACGCTACCCAAGAGCCTGTCGCTCCAATAATTGCAGCTGCTTTTTTTTCTATTCTATCTTTTGCGTTAGCATATATTGGCGAATTTATATCATGCTCAACAAGTGGCAAATTCTTACCAAAAATAATTCCACCCCTGACATCAATGCCACCACCAAGAGCACTAAATATGGCTTGTGCTCGACGAAGTTGGAAATCATTTGCAGCCCAAGTACTTCTTCTTCCTTGATAATAAACTGACTGTGGTGCGTACGCCATAAAATCGCGAGCAATTTTTTCAATTTCTTTAGCAGGCACTCCTGTTATCTTCTCTGCCCATTGTGGTGTGTATCCACTTTGCATAACATGTATTTTATATATATCAAAATTACTGAAGTTTTTTGATACAAATTCCAAGTTATATAATCTTTCACTAATTGCCACATATGTTAACGCAAGCACAAAAGCTAAATCAGTACCTACTTTTATAGGAACATAAGTATCGGCATGAATTGCGGTATTTGTAAATCTAGGATCAACAACTACAAGATTAGCACCTCTACCTCTTGTTCTTTTGAAAAGATTCATAGTATCTGGTGTTAAGATAGCTTCGGCTCTATTAGCTCCTGCCATGATTATGTATTTTGCATTTTCCAAATCAGCTTGCCCATATCCTCCGATAGTCAAGGCATATCCAGAAACTGTTGTTTGCAAACAAATTGAAGCGTGATTCAAAAAATTTGATGAGCCGAATTTATTTAACATAAAATCTTTATATGTAGGTTCAGCCATCCCTTCTCCTGTACAAAATCCTATGCAAGAGCGGTTGTCTTTCTCTTCATCAAGAATTTTTACCATTTTTTCCTTAATAAATTCAAATGCTTCATCCCAGGAAGCTCTTCTAAACTTACCATCTCCTCTTTTGCCTGTTCTGATTAACGGATATTTTAATCTATCCGGATCATACAAGGCATGAATTCCCGCGTCTCCTCTAGCGCATAACATATTTTTTGATTTTGGGAAGAGTGGATTGGGATCTAGTTTTTTTACAACACCATTTCTCACCTGAGCAATAGTTGCGCATTTGTTTACGCACATTTCACAAAGTGTAGGAACTTTCTTCGTAGGTCTAATATCAGCTTTTTCTTTTTTAGAAGATTCGGCAAATATCTGAGTTGATGAGAGCGCTGTTCCCCCAACAACACTCAAAGCAACACTACCTTGAAGAAATCTCCTTCTTGAGATCTCTACTTTCATATTTTCTCCATTTATTACGATTTACCCCTAGAACAACTTCTAAAAATTATCGTTTGATGGCATAATTCTAGTGAATAATCTTTATATTTTTATTAAGAGTTTTAAACATTATCAATATAATTTATAAATGTATGCACAAAAGCCCAAGATTGTGGAGTTTCATAAATTTAAAAAAATAAAAATTTTATAAATTTTTTCGTTAAAAAGGTAAAATAATTTTTATAAAAATTAAAAAAATATTCCTTTTGTATGAAGTTATGTTAAATATATGTAACTAATATTGATATTTATTGATAAAAAAAATAAATATATCAGAATCTATCTATCCTAAAATTATCAATATTATTTATGCTAAGTTTTTGGCCCAAGAGTAACTGCGATACAATTTTACCTGAACCAAAAGCAGGTTCAAACCCATGAGAGCTATACCCAAAATTATGAAAAACCGTTTCAAACTTTGTACTTTTAGAAATGGTAGGAATTTTATCTCCACATTGCCCTTCTATTCCGCCCCAGCTTCTGATAATTTTTACATCTCTTAGTTTTTCAAAAAGTTCACTAGCATTGCTTACATTTTGAGCAATTTGACTAAAATCTACTCCCGTTTTATTTGTATCTAAATTGTATGTACCTTTAAAACCGCCTCCAATCATTAAAGAACCATTGGAAAATTGTTTTAGCGATAAAGTTCGCCCTTGAAAACCAATAACAGGTATTGAAAATGGATTAATTTTGGATGTAATACTAAGCAAAGAGCAGGATACACTAAAGGGTATCTCGTCATCAAAAAATTTAGCTATTCTATTTCCCCAGCCACCTGCACAATTTACAATATATTTTGTATTATATGTTCCTTCATTTGTCGTGACTTTCCAAGAAGTTGCATCATCTCCTTTTATATTTATAACTTCTTCACCTTCTTTTACATGTACACCATATTTTATAGCTTTTTGTTTTAGTGCAACAGTAGTTTTAAAAGGATTTGCGTGACCATCGCCTTCAACCAAAATAGCACCCAAAGCCTGATCAGAAACATCCGGAAGGATACTTTTTAGAGTAATTCTGTCTATTAATTGTTCATGCTCAAAACCCAAAGCTTTAACTTGGGCAACTCTATTTTTGGAAAACTCCATTGCCTCTTCGCTCATAGCAATTTTAATCTGAGATGTTTTTACAAACTCACAATCATCATCTAGGAAAGTCTCTATCTTATGCCAATACTCTCTCAAAGAAAAATCAGCCAATTCAAGTTCTCTTAAATCTCTGCCTAGACGCCTGACTCCTCCAGCATTTACTCCGGAAGCATGACGAGCGCAATAGTCTTTTTCTAAAATAAGCACTTTTAAGTTATTCTCAGCCAGATTATAAGCTACACTACAACCTTGAATCCCCCCGCCGATAACTATCACATCATAATTACCCATGTGATGCCAATTTGCCCATCTCTTCTATCCTCACAGGCTTAATAGGAGATCGAATTCGTAAATATTTTAATTCTTCAATGCAAACATTAGTTTCTTTGGAGATAACTTCAAGTAAAGTTAATCCGCAAAATCTTGCTTGACAGTTTCCCATGCCACATCTTGTAAAACTTTTCACACTGTTTGGTCCTCTACAATCAGTTTTTAAACTCTCTTTTATATCCCTTAGAGTAACTTCCTCACATCTACAAACTATGACATCATCATCACTTGGGTAAATCATATTTGCATCAGGCAAATACAGTTTGTCTAAAAAATCTCTTATATGTAAGCAAGACCTTAACTCTTTCAAATAAGAGCCGAACTTAGTATCGAAATCACTCTTTTTTATTTTGTCAAAATCTTTCAAGATTTTTATGCTGGCTATTTTTGCCTCAACCATAGCAACATCAACACCCCTTATACTCTTACCATCTCCAATTACAAATATATTTTCAACCGAACTTTGCATGTATTTATCTGTTTTGATATTTACCGTTCTTGTTTTGTAAGAAAATTCATAATCACATCCAGCTTGAAGTTGAAGATTGATATTTGGAGCCAACCCATTATGTATAAAGGCCGTCTTTGTATCTATTTTTATATCTTTTGAGCCCTTCTTAAAAGATACGGATTGCAACTCTTCATCTCCTTGAAATTTTATCCCTTTTGCAAAATTATAAATTTTCAAATTGTGTTTTTTAAATTTTAAGAAAAAACCCAAACCTTTAATGAGAGGTGCTATATCCAATAATGCTTTTGGGAGATATTTAAAAGCTTTAAAATAATTATTTAAAGGTGTTGTGTCAATCACAGCTTTAATCTTAGCTCCGACATCTAAATATTGAGATATAACATAGTAAAACAGAGGTCCACTTCCCACAAAAACCGCATCATTTTTTATAATTGATGATTCTTTTAATATAATTTGAGCGGCCGTTGCACCAATAATTCCTGGCAAGGTCCATCCTTTTACAGGGACAGCTCTCTCCATTGAACCAGTCGCCAAAACTATCTTTTTTGCAAATATTTCATGTGAAGTTCCCTCTTTGGAATAATATATTTCCAAATCAGCTCCGATGTTCCAAACTGTTGCATTATTTATATAGGTAATTTCATCTAAATTTACCCTCTTTATATAATCCAAACCTTTTAAATATTCTTCTTTAAATAATTTTTTATTTTTACTATTTTTTTCAATATTTTTGTATATTTGTCCACCAAGACTCGAAGTATCATCTAGCAATGCTATCTTCAATCCATGCCCTTGCAAGCTAAGAACAGTTTGTATGCCCGCAGGACCGGAGCCTATGATAATTGTATCATATATATTTGTTTTAGTCATCTTCTTCAATCTCCATTCCATCAAGAAGTTTTGTTTTGCAAGCTTGGATTCCGCCGGTACCATTTATCTTTACAAGGCATTCAAAACAAACTCCCATAAAACAAAAACTACCTCTTGGAGTTTTTTTACCAAATGTTCTTCTGTTTATCAAAATATCATTTGCAAATAATGCATTAGCTATGCTATCACCCTCTTTTGCTTTGTATTTTTGTTTGTTAAAAGTAAAAGATATATCTTTATTTGTTTCAATCACTCTTCCCATTAATGTTCCTTTTTAAATCTATCAAGTGAAAAATTTTTAAAATCCCCAGTTTGCACTCCATGTAAAATAGAATTACTCAATTCTCTTGCATGTATAGGTGCAAATGTTACACCGCTATGAGTAGAGACTATATGCAGTGTTTTATCTATAGTGTCATATATAGATTTGCCGTCTTTGGGCATAATTCTTAAAGATGCCCAACTTCTCAATATGTTTATATTTTTAATCTCCGGTAAAATTCTCATCGCTTTTTTTATAATTTTTTCGACTATATTTTCATTGATACTGACATCATATCCGACATCTTCATTGGAATATCCAAGCAATAACCCCCCATCTTTGGCTTGTCTAATGTTTAAACTAGGCAGCAAATCAAGATTATGAACTTTCTGTGTCACTAAGATATGTCCTTTTTCCGGCTTGATTGGGATGTTAACACCAACTTGCTCTGCTAGATTTTTATTTGACAAACCAGCTGTCAAAATTAACTGTTTTGTCCTCATGATATCTCCATTATAAGCCATAATTTCATATTCAGATTCCGATTTTTTAATTTTTACTACAGAAAAATTTGGAATATAATCAACCTTTTGTCTGATACAAAGTTTTAATTGGGCTTGTAGTAATTTAGCAGGGCTTAGATAGCCGTCTAGTCTATTATAACTAGAACCAACCACCTCATCACCTAATCCCGGATATAACTCTTTTGTATTTTTTTGGTCTAACATAATGCTTTTGCTCTGTTCATGCTCATAATACATACCGATATCGTTCATCTTTCGAGCTCTGTTTTCGAACTCTTCTTCATTAAAACAAAAATGTAAACCGCCTCTTTGCACAAACTCTAAATCGACTCCACTGCCCTCTTCCAACTCCTGCCTGAAATCATCCCAGGTGACAATTGAGCGCTCCGCCATCCTCGCATAACTTGGATCATTGTACCCTTTGCTTTGTAGCCAAGTTAGCCCATAATTTCCTATGCTTGCTCTATATGTATCATCATAAGCATCAACTATGGCAATCTTGAGAAATTTTTCCTTGCTTAAACCATAAGCAAGCGAACTGCCGACAAGCCCGCCGCCAATTATTAAAAAATCATATATTTTTTCCATAATTAAACTATTTCTTTCCTATTAATACTTTTTCCAATCCAAAAAACCTATCGATGATGATCATCAAAGAAAATGCTCCAAAGATAGCTATACCTGAAACGGCAGTTATTAGAGGATTTAAATTTTGATCTATATCGTTATACATTTTAACCGGCAATGTCACAAAATCAACCGGTGTTAAAAATATAGTCATGGCAACCTCATCAAAACTTTGTATAAATGATATCAACCAACCGCTTACTATACCCGCAAGCAAAAGAGGTAATGTAATTTTAAGAACTATTTTAATTTTACTTGCACCCATTGAGAGTGCTGCATTGTCGATATTTCTATCCAAACTATAAACAACTGCCAAAATTAATCTCATGGAATATGGGGATACTAAAATAATATGGGCTAACACCAGTCCGGCAAATGATTTAGTTACGCCGACTGCTGTAAAAAATTGCAAAAATGCTATTCCTAAAACTATGTGAGGTATCATAAGAGGAGATAACAAAAATGCATTTATAAAATTTTTACCGTGAAAATTGTACTTTGCGATGGCTATACAAGCGGGTATCGCTATTATGCAAGCAATTGTTGCGGCTAACCCGCCTAGCGTAATACTTGTTTTAAATGCGTGCATGTATTGTGTGTTATTAAATACTTCATAATACCATCTTAAGGACAATTTATTTATAGGAGAAAAGGACAAATACCCTTTGGAAGTAAATGACATATACAATACCGCGGCTAAGGGCATAATCATAAATAACAAGAACAGTATATGAAAAAGATAAGAAAATTTACCATTTTTAGTCATTGAATATCCTTTTATATTTATTGTGTACATATTTGTTATAAAAATATATCGCGATAAAATTTAACACTATAAGGATAACTGCGATACTCGCGCCTAGCGGCCAATTTAGCGTTGATAGGAATTCATCATAAATAGTCATGGCTACTACTTTTAGTTTTCTTCCGCCGATTATTGAAGGAGTTGCAAATGCTGTGATTGAGAGAGTAAATACAACCATAACTCCGGATAAAATTCCCGGCATTATTTGAGGAATTAAAACTTTTCTTAAAGTATAAAATGATGAAGCCTTAAGAGATAAAGAAGCGTCTATAGTGTTATCATCAAGCTTCCCCAAGGAAGCCCAAATAGAAATAATACTAAATGGCACCAACACATGAACCAAAGCGATAATAACTCCTATTTGCGTGTACATAAATGATATCGGGTGAGTGCTAAGTCCTAGTGCAACCGGGATATTGCTGATTAATCCATTTTCTCCTAGTATAAGTGCCCAGCCAAGAGTTCTGACAACCACAGAAACAAGCAATGGTCCAAGTATAATTAAAAGAGATATAGACTTCCAAAATAAGGACATTTTATATAAAACAAGCGTTTCAGCAATAGCAATTACCGTGCAAAACACTGCTACTGTAATTGACATCAGAAAAGTTCTTAAAAAAATAGTATAAAAATAATCATCACTTAATACTTCTTTATAATTATCCAAACTATAGCTAGCTGTAACTCCTGTATATAAAGAATATCCATGGAAACTCAAAAGAAATGTGATAACCAACGGGGTTACTAAAAATACAGAATAAAAGAGAACTGCCGGAGATATCAACCAATATGGTGTTTTCATACTAACTCTCCTTGAAAAATATCATGTTTGATGCTTCCCACGAAAGACTCACTTTGTCACCGACATTGACATCTATAAATTTTTCCTGTGTATAAATTAAAATATCATCATTTTTATCTCTTTTGCAAACATATATAATATATATCCCTAAAAATAATTTTGACTTAACGGTAGTTTTTACTCCGAGTTTATCAATACTGTTAATTTTTATTTTTTCCGGTCTTAAATAAAATTCAAAATTATTTTTACTTGAGCTTGCGTTGATCGGTAATTCATAATCCTCAATTTTAATACTATATTCATTTGCATTTTTTTGAGATATATCACCGTGAAGTTTATTTGATTTTCCCAAAAAATCCAAAGAAAAATAGGAGTTAGGTTTATCGTATAATTCCCTAGGTTGCCCGATTTGTTTTATAATTCCTTCATTCATGACAACAACCCTGTCACTAAGCGACATAGCCTCTTGTTGGTCATGAGTTACAAGTAAAGTTGTAGTGCCTGTAGTTTGTTGTATATCTCTTAACTCTAGCTGCATATTTTCTCTTAATTTTGCATCAAGATTAGATAAAGGCTCATCAAGCAATAAAAGAGAAGGCTTATATATCAATGCTCTTGCAATTGCCACTCTTTGACGCTGTCCACCTGATAATTCTGCAGGATATCTATCTTGCAAATGACTCAATTTTACCAAATCTAATATCTTTTTTACTTCTTCCTTTATTATATTTTTAGAGATTTTTCTAGTTTCTAGTCCAAAACTTACATTATGAAATATATCCATATGCGTAAAAAGTGCATATGTTTGAAAAACGATACCAAAATTTCTTTTATTTGCCTTATCATTTGTAATGTCTTTGCCATCAAGTATTATTTGACCTCTTGTTGGCTCCAAAAATCCACCTATCATTTGTAGTGTAGTAGTCTTACCACATCCAGAAGGTCCGAGCAAGGAGACAAACTCCCCTTGCTCTATATCTAAATTAAAGTCATCGACTGCATTAAAATTACCAAAACTTTTACTTAGTTCTTTCAAAGACAAATATGCCATTAATTTTCCTTTATATCAATTAGTTTCAATCTGTCTTACCCAAGTATTTGTCCAAGATTCTCTATGCTTATTGATAGTTGCCCAATCAAATGACATAATTTTACTTGCATTTTTTCCAACCGGCATAAAACTTGCCATCTTTGGATCAACAGACACTGTGTTGTTGACAGGACTCCAAGCTTTTACATCTGCAAGCTTTCTTTGGACAGCCGGAGTTAACATATACTCTACTAGTTTTTTACTAAGTTTTGTAGAGTTGTTATTTTTAACCACACACATACTGACCAGTAATGCTACTGTTTTTTCTTTTGGATAGACAAATCCGACATTAAAACCAGTTTGTGATAGTGAATAGGCTCTACCGCTTCCCCACGGAGCCAATACTACATCGCCGCTTTGAAATTGTTCTGATAATTTTGCGGATGAGCCTTCATAATTCTTGACAATCGGCTTAATCGTTCTTTTAACCAATGCCATGCCCTTGTCCACATTATTAAGAGTCCCACCTTCAATTTTATTGAGTGCCAATAATGTCAGCAATCCATAACTATTTGTAATCGGCTCAAACCCAAGCTTGCCTTTATATTTACTATTGGTTAAATCAAGCCATGATGTTGGTGCTGCCCATCCCATTTTTTTGAAGTAATCCTTGCTGTATGCTAGTCCAGTTGCCACATTTCCTAGACCAACAGCCTTACCGCCTGCAAAATTTGCTACAGGATATAGGGGCATTTTTTTTATGATTTTATCTATAGGTTGGCAAAGTCCTAAAGTAACAGCTTGACTCATAGGACCTGCATCCATAATTACAAAATCCAAATCAGGATTTTTTGCTTGAGCTAATAATTTTGCGAGTGTTCCTGTTGAATTTCCGGCGGAGTAATGTATTTTTACATTATATTTCTTTTCAAATTTTGGAAATATTACCTGAGTTAAGACCTTTTGAGTAGATCCACCATATGCACCAACATACAAATCAACAGGCGCTGCATTTATATATCCTGCACTAACAACTAAGCCAAGTAAGCTTGTTACCATAATCTTCTTCATACTTTCTCCTTAAAATTTTGTAATCCTTTTTGGATTAGCTTTGTTAATACTCCAAATTTAGCTTTAAAGTTTTAGCAAAACCAACTATATGCTCCTCCATCATACCTTGTAACTTATCTATATCCTTATTAGTAATTAACTCCTCAATCATCTTCCAATCTTTAATCGAATTTTTAATATAATCTTTTTTGAAATCTACTGTGTACCATGCTCTTGAAGAAAAATTGTGTAATTCTGTCAAGGTTTGGGATAGTTTTTTATTGCGAGTTGCACCATAATAAATATCATGGAGTTTATCTGTATATATTTTTATTTCATATGGAGATATCGTATCTATTTTTTTTTCAAGAACTGAAAGAATAAATCTTATTTCATCAAGCTCTATATCTGTTATTCTAAAAGGGATAACTTTTGCAGCTAATAACTCCAAAGGAACCCTCATCTCAATAGCATCTCTTAATTCATTTAAGTCTAGCTTCTTGACAAAAGTTCCTGATTGAGGAACTGTTTCTACTAAATTCTCAAGTTTTAACTTCATAATTATATCTCTAAGAGGAGTTCTTCCGATACCATATAAACTCATTAGCTCCTTTTCGTGCAGCGATGCTCCAGGTTCAAGTTCTTGCTTAATAATCTTTTCTTGCAGTATCGCATAAACATCTTCTTTATTGCTTCTTGACAAATTAATTCCTTAATTCAGTTTCTAACTAATATATTAATATATTAATATTCTATCCGAAAAAATACTGATATATCTTATTTTCTGTTAATTATGGTGTAAATAGTTATTAAGTGTGTAAAATAGTAACAATTTTGTGGTTTTACTCTTCCTAATATATTTTTAGGTGTCTCCCCATGCAAAAAGTACCTCAAATTCTAGATATTCAAGTGGATAGTGTCCAAAAAGATGTTTCGCTTGTGTGTATGTTAGCATTTGAACTCCTCCTGCGATTCCGCTTTTTTTAATGTATCTAAATTTTGACAAGTTATCCTCAAAGTATAATTTGTATGTACGAATTTCTACTTTAGCACCCAAAATTTCTTCAGCCATGCTTGAAAGAATTTTGGCATTTGGAAGAAAACTTGGCCTATTTGTCATGCTATATATAGTTTTAAAAGTACCATCTGTAAAAATTGAAAATACTATTTTTTTCGATAATCGTTTACATAAATTAAACATGTGCTCTATGTCGTTTGACCACTGAAGAGAAGAAGAAGATATAATTATGTCAAAAGGTGCGTAAGCATCAAGTTTTTTCTCTAAATCAATAGACTCAAAATCGCTACACAGAATATCCATTTTATCTGACTTAGGATGTAATCCACACATTGAACTTGAGCAATCAACTCCTACAAAAGAATCATATTCCCAGGATATGTTTTTATAAATTTCTCCAGTACCACAGCCTAAATCTAAAATTCTTTGTGGATTATCATCTACCTTGCTTAACAGTTCTTTTGCAACTTTTTTCTGTATATCTGCAAAGTTATCATAAGAATTTGCCCACTTTGAAAATTCTTTTTTATGATTTTTTTTATACATTGATAGGGCACCTTTAATAATAGATTAAAAAAATTATATCTATTACCTTATTTTTAATAAATTTTGGATATAATCATCGATTATACCAAAGGGTAGCTCAATAATTGCATAAATTTTTGAGTTGAAATCAAAACAAGGAAAATTTTATGACTGGGACTTTATTGGTCTTACAATTTATAATAGCAGCAGTTTTAACTATAGCTATAATGCTACAAAAAAGTTCATCTATAGGGCTTGGCGCATATAGCGGTAGCAACGAATCACTATTTGGAGCAAAAGGGCCAGCCGGATTTATGGCAAAATTTACTTTTGTAATCGGTTTTTTATTTATAATAAATACTTTAGCCTTGGGTTATTTTTACAATCAAGAGAAAAAAGTCTCTGTCGCAGAAGATATAAAAATAGTAAAACCGATTGTTCCAATAGCACCTTCAATACCTGTTACCCCTGTAGCACCAAAGGCGCCAAAAGCTCCGAGTGCGCCTAAAACAAAATAAAATATGAAGATATTACTACTATCACTAATATCAGTGATTACTTTATGGGCAGATGCCCATATTTTTGTTTATCATAGATTTGGGGATAGTAGGTACCCTAGTACAGACACTACAAAACAGGAACTTATAAAAGATTTTGAATATTTTAAAAACAATGACTACAAAATAATTCCATTGGAAAAATTAGTAAAAGCTCTAAAAAACAGAGAAAACATTCCCAATAATTGGGTAGTTTTAACTATTGATGATAATTTTGAAAGTTTTTACAAAAATGGACTTGATATTTTTAAAAAATACAAGTATCCCTTTTCTCTATTTGTTTATGTTGAGGCAACGCAAAAAAAATATCCAGATTATTTGAGTTGGCAGCAGTTAAAAAAGGTATCAAAATATGGCTCATTGGAGTTTCATTCTTATGCGCATGGGCACTTAACCTACATGAGCGACAAACAAATAAGAGAAGATTTCAAAAAAGGTCTTGAAATATTTGAAAAACATCTACATGTAAAGCCAAAATATTTTACTTATCCTTATGGAGAATATTCAAGCAGAGTTAAAAAGATTGCTAAATCATTTGGTTTTGATGCCATAATAAATCAAAACATGGGTGCAGTTGGGAAAAATAGCGACATATTTGATTTAGATAGAAGTGCACTTGTTGGAAAAAGCAATTTAAAATATCTTTTAAAATTCAAAGCACTAAATGCAATATGGAAAGAACCGACTTCATTTCCAAAAGATGGTATCCTCAAAAGCCTACATGTAGAGACCAATGAGAAAGCAAAAGAAGCAAATATATACATAACTGGTCATGGCTGGAGAAAAGCGAAAGTTAAAAATGGAAATATTGATTTAATGCTAAACAAAAAAATGGTAAAAGCAAATGGCAGAAATAGGGTAATAATCTCTATTGATGATAAAATTTCAACAAAATTACTGATAAAGGATAGTTATGGAACTAAGTAAAATATATTTGGCACAAAATGAAAGTATTGAGAAAAGCATAGCTTCTCTAAAAAGAGATTTTACGACAATCAGAAGCGGTAGAGTATCTACTTCAATTCTTGATAATGTAAAAGTAAACTATTATGGAACGCTTACTGTTCTTAACCAAATCGCAACGGTTTTAATAAGTGATGCCACAACTATCAGCATAACTCCTTGGGAGAAAAATTTATTAAAAGAAGTGGAACATGCTATAGGTTCTGCAAATATTGGCGTAAACCCTAATAATGATGGTGAATGTATTAAGCTATTTTTTCCGGCAATGACAACTGATCAGAGAAAAGAAGGGGCAAAAAAGGCAAAGGTTATGGGCGATAAAGCTAAAATTGCCATAAGAAATATAAGAAAAGATGCAAACGATAAAATTAAAAAGTTAGAAAAAGATAAAGAAATTACTGAAGATGAGTCAAAAAAAGCCCATGATGAAGTACAAAAAATTACTGATAGTGCTTCAAAAAAAATAGATGAATTAGTAAAAGATAAAGAAGCCGAGATATTAAAAATATGAATGTTGAGAAAATCTATAAAGATGCAAATGCTCTTTTAGAGGGGCATTTTTTACTAAGCAGTGGTAAACATTCTAAATTTTATCTACAAAGTGCAAAAGTTTTAGAAAATCCAAAAACTGCGCAAATTTTAGCAGATGAATTAGCAAAACAGATAAAGACGAGTGGCATAAAGATAGACACTGTCTGTTCACCTGCACTTGGAGGAATTTTAGCTGGATACGAACTTGCTTCTTCTCTTGGGGTTCGCTTTATCTTTGCTGAACGGGTTGAGAGAAAAATGACCATAAGAAGAGGTTTTGAAATCAAAAAAGATGAAAATATTCTCATCTGTGAAGATATCATAACAACTGGCGGATCTGCTCTAGAAGCAGCACATGCAGTAAAAGAAATGGGCGGAAATATAGTAGCATATGCCGCACTTGCTAATCGAGGATTTTGCAAAAGAGTTGGAAGCGATAGTAAAGCAAAGCCTACATGTAAACTACCAGATGAAGTTCCATTTTTTGCATTAGCTGATTTTGAATTTGATATATATGAACCAGACAATTGTCCATTGTGCGTAAATGGCAGCGTTGCTTATAAACCCGGAAGCAGAGGCAACTAGTCACATGAGATGGAGGGATACCAAAAAAGGAAAGATTCGTCCAAAAAAAGAGACAAAAATAATTCTTCCTTTAATCGCTCCTATAGTAAATAGGGTAAAAGCTTTTTTAATTGATACATTCATGATATTTATGCCACTCAGTTATATAGTATTTTATGTGATAATGGGATCACGGGAAGAATTTAAATTCCATATGTTGACAGGCTGGATATATATACTGATTCCGCATTTCATAATCATTACACTTTTTTTATGGCTCAAAGGCCAGACTCCGGGATATAAAGCTTACAATATAAAACTTGTAGGGCTCAAACACACAAAAGTAACACTTTTGCAGATAATATTGAGGTATATTATCTTTACTCTTTCCCTTGCTTTTATTCCTATTTTATTTATGCCATTTTTTTCAAAAGGCAAATTAGCTTTACATGATATCTTATCTCGAACTTTCCCTTCTCATTTGAAATGAGCCTATTTTCTAAGATATCCTCCTTTTTCTTTTTTTATTTTATACTAGTAGCTATATATATAATTTTTATGCCTAAAATGCTGCAAACACTAGGATATAGTACCTTTCAGATAGGTTTTATATTTTCACTTGGTCCTCTTATGAGATTTATTATCCCATTTTTCTTTTTGAATAAAATAAAACTCACTGAAAACATATTTTATATAAGCCTGCTATTTTCACTGATTTCTTCTATATTATTTTATTTTACTATCCAAAATTTCTATCTTTTTATAATACCAAATATAATACTAGGAATCTCATTTGGAATATTACTTCCATTTATTGAAACTTATGCACTTGCTTATCTTAAAAAAGAGAGATTTGGAAGATCAAGACTTTTTGGCTCACTGGGTTTTATGTTATGTAGCTTAATTTTAGCTAGAAACCTGACAGATTATTTTGTTGGATTAGATTATTTTTTGGTATCAACTGTTTTAGTTGTTATCTTTGGATTTTTGATCACTTCAAGTGAGCGAAAACTAAAAATCATAAAACAAAGTTTTTCAGAAAAATTTCGATTCAAAAAAGCTCGCTTCTTATGGATTAGTCTATTTTTTATGCAAATGAGTTTTGGATTTTTTTATAACTTTTTTACTATTTATGAGACAGACCATGGCATATCTTTAGAAACCATTAGTTACCTATGGACATTTTCCATAATTTGTGAAATAATACTTTTTTATTTTCAAACACCTCTATTTAAAAGATTTGATCTCTTAACACTTATCAAGGCAGCAGTTTTTTTGACAATTATAAGATGGCTGTTGTTATATCTGTTTCCTAGCTCACTTACTATATTATACATATCTCAAGGTCTTCACGCATTTAGTTTTGCACTGCATCACACAGCTGCAATTAGTTATTTATATTCGATATATGAAAACAAAAGATTATCATCTCAGTTTTATTATGGTTTTTCATTTGGATTAGGTGGATTTGTAGGTGCCCTATTGGCTGGTTATCTGTATGGAGATAAACTGTTTCTTTATGCCGCTATCATTGCCACTATATCTCTACTATTTTTATTTTTTCAAAAAGAAGAGCCCTCTACAAAGTCACTCTGCTAAAACAAAATTTCTAAAGTATATGTCTTCGATTTTATATCCAAAAGTATCATTAATCACTTTTTTAAGCCCTTGCTTATACTCCTCTTTTCCTTTTGTAGTAACCAATTGACTGCTATCTATAGTTGTAGTATATCTTAGAACTAAATCTCTAACTTGTTGTATATTCTTTTGTATGTCGCTTTTGTCGTTTTTGTCTTTCATTTTAAAGGACATGTCAGCTTTCAAGTAGTGATATTGCCCTCCTTTTAAGTTTATTAAAATACCGCTCAGTGATACTTCTGCTGGGTCAGTTCCTTCTGTGGAAATTTTAGAAGTTCTCGAAACTTGCTGAGAAAAATTTTGATATTTTACTCTGGCCTGCTTATCACTGTATATAAATGTATCAACTAAAAAATAAACCGAAACAACTAAAACAATGATAACAATAGAAATTTTTAAGGCTTTTGAACCATTCATATCACATCCTAAAAAAAATAATGTATCATTATATCAATTTTAATTTAAATATACTATTTTGTATCAATTAAGACAATTTTTATCCTATTTAGGTATAATTGGTTAAAATTTTAATAAAGGTCTAAAAAATGTCAAAAACAAACTTAAAAGGCAATCCAGTTAGTCTTAGCGGAAATGAAGTAAATGTAGGAGACAAAGCTCCAGCAACAGTAGTAGTAGGAAAAGATTTAAGTGAAATCACAGTAGGTGGAGCAACTGGTAAAAAACAAATTATCGTTGTAGTTCCTTCACTAGACACTGCGGTATGTGCTGCTGAAACTAGAAGATTTAATGTTGAAGCTACTAAAATTGACGGCGTAGATGTAACAGTAGTTTCTATGGATCTTCCATTTGCAATGGGTAGATTTTGTACAACTGAAGGTATAGAAAACTTAAGTGTGGGAAGTGACTTTAGAAATAAAGACTTTGCAAATGCTTATGGTGTTTTAATAGCTGACGGTCCATTGGCTGGTGTTACATGTAGAGCAATATTTGTAACTGATGAAGATGGAACTGTAACTTATAAAGAAATTGTTCCAGAAATTACAGAAGAACCAAATTATGCTTCAGCTCTTGCTGCAGTAAAATAACTTTATCTAATTTCTCGCTAAGTTTGAATAAAATTTAAACTCAGCTCAATCACTAAATTTTTTTATCTAGCAGCTCTCTTTCTTTTAGTTGCATCTAATAATCTTTTTCTAATTCTAATACCCACTGGAGTCACTTCTACTAATTCATCATTTTCTATCCATTCTAATGCCAATTCTAAAATCATATCTCTTGGCGGAACTAATTTTATAGCTTCATCTGCTCCGCTACTTCTTACATTTGTAAGATTTTTACCTTTAATTGGGTTTACATCTAAATCATTTGGACGAGAGTGCTCTCCTATAATCATTCCCTTATAAACTTTAGTTTGCGGGCCTATAAAAAGCGTGCCTCTGTCTTGCAAATTAAAGAGTGAATAACCAACAGCAATACCATCTTCCATAGAGATAAGTGCACCATTCTTACGATGTTCAACTGCGCCACTTAGAGCGCGAAATTCTAAAAATGAGTGATTCATAACGCCCTCACCTCTTGTATCAGTCAAAAATTGTCCACGAAATCCGATAAGACCGCGGGCTGGGATTTCAAATTCAATTCTTGTTTGTCCGTCTCCTGTTGGATTCATGGCAACCATCTCGGCTTTTTTACGACCAAGTTTTTCTATAACAACTCCTGTAAATTCATCTGGCACATCAACTACCAAATGCTCATACGGCTCCATTTTTACACCATTTTCTTCTCTCAAGATGACTTCTGGACGACCAAGTGAAAATTCGAAACCTTCTCTTCTCATATTTTCTGCTAGGATTGTTATCTGTAATTCACCTCGACCTGAAACTTTAAATTTTCCTTCACCTGCGTTTTCATATTTCATAGCAATATTTATTTTCATCTCAGCACCAAGTCTCTCGTCTAACTTATTTGAAGTAATATATTTTCCCTCAAGTCCGGCAAAAGGAGAATCATTCACAGCAAATACAACAGATAAGGTGGGCTCTTCTATGTGCAAAGGATCAAGTGGCATAGGATTGTTTGGATCAACAACACTATCCCCAACATCCAAGGCTTCAAAACCGGCAATTGCAACGATATCTCCACTAATGGCTTCATCTATATCTATTCTCTCAAGTCCGGCAAAGCCGATTAGTTTAGAAATTCTACCTTTTATCTGTTCTCCGCTTGCCTTTGCAACCATTACGGTTTGATTCTTTTTAATTGTTCCGTTAAATATTCTAGCAATTCCAATTTTACCCACATAATTGTCATAATCCAGTGTAAAAACCTGTAGCTGGAGTGGATTCTCAACTGATCCTGAAGGCAGAGGAACTGATTTTATTATTGTCTCAAAAAGTGGCTCTAAATTTTTATTTTCATTTTCCATTTCGTATTTTGCATAACCTTCTTTTGCTGCTGCATATACTATAGGAAATTCTAGTTGATCTTCACTTGCACCAAGAGCAACCAAAAGGTCAAATACTTCATCCACAACTCGTTCAGGATCTGCTGCTTGTTTGTCTATCTTGTTTATAACAACGATAGGTTTCAGCCCCAATTCAAGTGCTTTTTTCAGAACAAACTTAGTTTGTGGCATAACTCCTTCTTGAGCATCAACCAAAAGCAATACGCCATCAACCATTTTAAGAACCCTCTCTACTTCTCCACCAAAATCAGCATGGCCTGGAGTATCTATAATGTTTATCTTAGAGTTTTTGTAGTGAATGGCTGTATTTTTTGAAAGTATTGTTATACCTCTCTCTTTTTCTAAATCATTGGTGTCCATCATTCTCTCATCAATTTTCTGGTGATCTGTAAATGTTCCTGATTGTTTTAATAATTCATCAACTAGTGTAGTTTTACCGTGATCAACATGTGCTATAACGGCAATATTTCTAAATTCTTGCAAAAATTTCTCCTAAAATTAATAACCAACTTTATCTGCATAATTAGATGAAAAGTTAGCATAAGGTTTGCATTATACCCAATTTTTTCTTATTTAATTGTTTTTGTTTTTATGCTCTCTGATGTCAGGTAAAAATACAATCATAAACTATATATGGAATGACTTTTGCTTTCATATTGAAAGATAAATTTCTAAGGTCAAAATTATGCGAAATCTAGTATCTATAATTGCATCAAATACAAAGACAATGAGCCTATCTAAGGAAGCTAAAGAGGTAGGAGATAAAACTGAATCTAAAAATAATTCTAAAGATTTTGTTGCAATACTTTTTGAACAAATAAAAAACAGTTCAAAAAAATCTACAATAAATGATACTAAAATCTCTTCAAAAACGGATACAAATTTAGATTCTTTATTAAAAAATGATAAGCCAAAATCTTCTAATGAACTTTTGCTAAATGAAGTGCTTAGCATACTTACAGCTTTAACAAATAATACCAAAGAGATATCTTTTCCAAAATTTTCTGATAAATTGAAAAATATTATAAATGAAAAAACAGTATTAAATGAATTTAAAGACATAAAAAATATAGGTGATCTTATCAAGCTTTCAAAAAAATATAATCTTGGATTGGAAAACATAAAATTTACAAAAGAAAAAATAGAAAATTTACAAAAAGATTTTCCAAAATTAGATGTAAAAAATTTTTTTGAAGCGAAAAATGAAAAACTTCCAAATAAAATAATTCCGATATATGTAACAAATCAAAAAAGTGCAAAAAAAACAATAATAGAACAAATGATAAAAGATTTGCCCAATAAAGAAATAAAAGAAACGCCCAAA